>NZ_PVWO01000263.1 GCF_003003845.1 Chamaesiphon polymorphus CCALA 037
TCCCAACTCCCAACTCCCAACTCCCAACTCCCAACTCCCAACTCCCAACTATCAACTATCAACTAATGTAACTTCCTGCATCAACCGCTGCCGCATCCGCTCTGGGTCGCCACGATCGACTACTTTACCGTGTTCGATCAAAAATGCGCCATCGCAATAGTCTAGTTCTTCGAGCCGATGGGTAACCCAGAGTGCCGTCAAGCCACGACTTCTGACGAGTTCTTGCACTTGCGCGACCAGATCGAGTTGCGCATCGGGGTCTAGCAAGGCTGTAGGTTCGTCAAATAAAATTACCTCAATTTGTCTGGCGATCGCGCCTGCAATGGCGACCCGCTGCTTTTGACCGCCGCTGAGTGCATAAGTAGGGCGACGGATTAGATCGACTAAGTTTACCGCCCGCAGAGCTTCAGTAACGCGATGACGGACTTGACTGGAAGTCAATCGTTCGGAAACCAATCCAAAGGCGACATCCGCACCGACAGTCGGCATGACTAGCTGAGTATCTGGATTTTGAAAGACAATTCCCAAGCCACCATTAATATCGATCGTACCAACTTGGGGTGTTAATAATCCCGCGATTAACCTCAATAAGGTTGATTTCCCGCTCCCATTCGTACCCAAAAGCATCCAGAACTGGCCGCGTGGAACTGATAACGAACAACGATCGAGGACGGTTTTACCAGATTTCCAGGCAAAGGATAGATCCTTGACTTCAATCGCTGGTACTGGGATAGATTCAGTCATATCGGGGCGGGGCTAAAGATGTGAAGTTGGGAGGCTATTGTCCTAGTGAAATGTTACCAGTCCTAGCCGATCGCCTATCGATCGACTATAACTACACTAGCAGACTCTCAAGATCCGGCAAAAGCCACAAAACCGGGGGTTTTACCCGAAGCTGCCGCACCAGATTTTTCGTACATTTGCGCGGCGACGATCGAATCGGTAGCTACAGCAATTTTCTTTTCGGGCTGACGCTCGCACGTTAGCTCTAGCAAAGAGGGATTGCCCGCTTTCATGGCTTCCAAAACCTGTTGATAGACGGTAGTAGCTTCCTCGGCAGTTTTACGCTGCACGGACATAGGCATGGCCGTATTTTTGAGCAAGATTTCGATGACGTACATATAATGTAGGGAAATTTTGGTAGTAACCCCAATTGTAAGCCGATTCTCTAAACAGAGTCTATGCTAAGAATAATTTAGTGGCTTGGGGCTGCTAAAATTTTGGTTAGAGCAGTCGATCCCATCGATTGTAGATATTAGCCCTCAACTCAAGCAGGCGATCGGAATATTCGTAAGTATTTTTACCTACAAATGGCGATAATGATGAGAGTAAAGGGCTATTTTGCATCAAATTATTAAATTTTGTCGAATAAAAGCTTAAGATCCTGCCCATTTCGACACAATTCTATTAGACTAAGTAAAGAAACGTAAACTGATTTAATAAATCAGCTAAGTCCTTACGCGCTTGCGGTGTATCCTTAGTGCATCATCTCGATCGCGTCCAACAATGTCCTTATAATATCTGGAGTTTTACTGCACCATGACCATTGCAGTTGGCAACCAGCAAGTCGAAAGAGGCATCTTTGATGTCTTAGACGACTGGCTAAAAAAAGATCGGTTCGTATTCGTCGGCTGGTCTGGTATCTTACTATTTCCCTGTGCTTTCATGGCCCTCGGCGGCTGGATGACTGGCACTACATTCGTTACTTCTTGGTACAGTCACGGTTTGGCTTCTAGCTACCTTGAAGGTTGCAACTTCCTGACTGCTGCTGTTTCTACTCCTCCTAACAGCGTGGGACATTCCCTCATGTTACTCTGGGGACCTGAAGCGCAAGGTGACTTAACTCGCTGGTTCCAACTTGGCGGTTTATGGAACTTTATCGCTCTTCACGGTGCTTTCGGTTTGATCGGCTTCATGCTGCGTCAGTTTGAAATCGCTCGTCTAGTTGGGATTCGTCCTTACAACGCACTTGCGTTCTCTGGCCCTATTGCTGTATTCGTCAGCGTATTCTTGATTTACCCATTGGGTCAATCTGGCTGGTTCTTCGCACCTTCTTTTGGTGTAGCTGCAATCTTCCGTTTTATCTTATTCCTCCAAGGTTTCCACAACTGGACGCTCAACCCCTTCCACATGATGGGTGTTGCAGGTATTCTCGGTGGTGCGCTCCTGTGTGCGATTCACGGTGCGACTGTAGAAAACACCTTGTTTGAAGACAGCGAAAACGCCAACACTTTCCGCGCATTCGACCCTACTCAAGCTGAAGAAACTTACTCGATGGTAACTGCTAACCGTTTCTGGTCGCAGATCTTCGGGATTGCATTCTCCAACAAACGTTGGTTGCACTTCTTCATGCTGTTCGTTCCTGTGGCTGGACTGTGGTTTAGCTCTGTCGGTATCGTCGGTTTGGCTCTAAACCTCCGCGCTTATGACTTCGTATCTCAAGAATTGAGAGCGGCTGAAGATCCTGAGTTTGAAACATTCTACACCAAGAACATTCTGCTCAATGAAGGGATCCGCGCGTGGATGGCTCCTCAAGACCAACCTCACGAGCAGTTCATCTTCCCTGAAGAAGTTCTACCTCGCGGTAACGCACTCTAAAGCTTTGAAACGTCGGAAGATAAATGTACAATCTATTTATCTTCCGGTTTTTTATAATCCGAATTTTATTTTATAGTTCATCGATCGAGGTACTGCAAGAGTGGAAACGCCCTTTAATACTACAATGATGACAGGCGGACGCGACCAAGATTCAACCGGGTTTGCCTGGTGGTCTGGTAATGCACGTCTGATCAATCTGTCTGGGAAGCTGTTGGGCGCACACGTCGCTCACGCTGGTTTGATTGTTTTCTGGGCTGGAGCTATGTGCCTGTTTGAGGTAGCTCACTTCGTGCCCGAAAAGCCAATGTACGAGCAAGGCATCATTTTGCTTTCTCACTTGGCTGCCCAAGGCTGGGGTGTTGGCCCTGGTGGTGAAGTAGTAGATACTTTCCCTTACTTCGTCGTTGGTGTATTGCACCTGATTTCTTCGGCGGTACTGGGTGTGGGTGGTTTGTACCACGCACTACGCGGCCCCGACACATTAGAACAGTATTCTTCTTTCTTCGGTTACGACTGGAGAGACAAGGATAAAATGACTTCGATTCTAGGTTTCCACTTGGTGATCCTCGGAATTGGCGCATTACTGTTAGTTATCAAAGCCATGTTCGTTGGTGGTTTGTATGATACTTGGGCACCAGGTGGCGGTGATGTTCGCCTCGTGACCAATCCTACTCTCAACCCTGCAATTATCTTCGGTTATTTACTGAAAGCTCCCTTCGGTGGCGAAGGTTGGATTATCAGTGTCAACAACTTAGAAGATGTTGTCGGCGGACACATTTGGGTTGGCTTGATCTGTATTTCTGGCGGGATCTGGCATATCTTAACCAAGCCTTTCGGTTGGGCGCGTCGCGCTTTGATCTGGTCTGGTGAAGCTTACCTGTCCTACAGCTTGGCAGCAGTCTCCTTGATGGCGTTTGTAGCGTCGGTTATGGTTTGGTACAACAACACTGTTTATCCTAGTGAATTCTTCGGCCCTACTGGCCCTGAAGCTTCTCAAGCACAAGCATTGACCTTCCTGATCCGCGACCAACGTCTGGGTGCGAATATCGCAACCGCTCAAGGCCCTACTGGTTTGGGTAAATACCTGATGCGTTCTCCTTCGGGCGAAATCATCTTTGGTGGTGAAACCATGCGCTTCTGGGATTTCCAAGGCCCTTGGTTGGAGCCATTACGCGGCCCTAACGGTTTGGACTTAAGCAAGGTTAAAAATGATATTCAACCTTGGCAAGCACGTCGTGCGGCTGAGTACATGACTCACGCTCCGCTGGGTTCCTTGAACTCTGTTGGTGGTGTCATCACTGAAACCAACGCATTTAACTACGTATCTCCTCGGGCGTGGTTGGCTTGTTCTCACTTCGTTTTAGGCTTCTTCTTCTTTATCGGTCACTTATGGCACGCAGGACGCGCACGCGCTGCTGCTGCTGGTTTCGAGAAAGGATTAGATCGCGAAACAGAACCAGTACTATTTATGAATGATATCGACTAGTCGATTGAATCGATCGTCGGTACTCAAAAACTCCTGTCATTTGGCAGGAGTTTTTGTTTGAGTAAATTTAGTGAGCCACTTTTAGAGAATTGGTGCGTTACCCTACGGGATAACACACCCTACTTCGATCGTCGATCGACAATTTCGCTCGGGAGCAAGTCACCCCTTAAACTAAAATTGTCGGCATCTACCCAGATGCCGACAACTGTTAGCTAATTTATGATGCAGCTTATGCTGCGGCTTTTTCCTTCGATTCTTTAATCACTGCTTCGGCAATGTTGCTAGGACAAGCAGCATAGTGCGAGAAAGACATTGAGAATTGACCGCGCCCAGATGTCATATTGCGGAGATCGCCAATATAACCGAACATTTCACTCAGGGGCATATCAGCTTTAATCCGCACGCCCACACTGCTGGATTCTTGGGATTCGATCGTGCCGCGACGACGGTTGAGATCGCCAATGACATCACCCATATAGTCATCGGGAGTGAACACATCCACCTTCATAATTGGCTCCAACAATTGGGGGCCAGCCTTGGGCATCGTCTGACGATAAGCGGCTTTGGCGGCAATTTCAAATGCCATTGCGGAGGAATCCACAGGGTGGAAGCCACCTTCCAATAAAGTGAACTTCAGGTCTAGACAGGGGAAGCCCGCTAATACACCCTTATCGATCGAGCTTTCAAAGCCTTTTTCGACTGCTGGCCAGTATTCGCGGGGTACGCTACCGCCAGTAACCTTGGATTCAAATATAAAGCCAGTTCCAGGTTCGCCTGGTTCCAGAATGTAGCCGATCTTGGCGTACTGACCGGAACCACCAGACTGCTTCTTGTGAGTGTATTCATCTTCGAGCGTCTTGGTAATCGACTCGCGGTAGGCAACTTGAGGCTTACCAACTTCTACTTCCACGCCGTGTGTGCGCTTGAGGATGTCTACCTTAATATCCAAGTGCAGCTCGCCCATCCCTTTGAGGATCGTTTGACCGCTTTCCTCGTCGGTCATCATGTGGAAGGAAGGATCTTCTTGAACCATTTTGGTCAAGGCTGCGCCCATTTTTTCTTCCGCACCCTTGACTTTAGGCTTAATCGCGATCGAAATCACGGGTTCGGGGAAGACCATCGGTTCGAGGGTAGCTGGATTTTTCGGATCGCAGATCGTATGCCCAGTGCGGACATTCTTCATCCCGACGATCGCAATAATGTCGCCAGCCTGAGCGGATTCGATTTCCTCGCGGGTGTTAGCGTGCATTTCCACCATCCGACTGATCCGCTCGGTTTTGCCAGTTGCGGTATTCAGCACTGTGTCCCCTTTGGAAAGGGTACCGGAATATAGTCTTGTAAAGGTCAAGGAGCCATAGCGATCGTCCATAATCTTAAACGCTAAGGCGCGCAACGGACGATCGGGATCGACAGCGGCGAATTCTCCAGTCGCATTACCTTCTAAATCAACTTCAGGCTGAGGATTTACCTCCATTGGGTTGGGGAGGTAATCCACAACCGCATCTAGCACCAGTTGTACGCCCTTGTTCTTAAATGACGAACCACAGTAGGTCGGGAAGAATTTCAGATCGCGGGTGCCTTTACGAATGCATTGCTTCAGTTCTTCTGGGGTTGGCTCCGTGCCCTCTAGGTACCGTTCCATCACCGCATCATCTTGCTCTACGGCTGTCTCGATCAGATGTTCGCGGTAGCTTTCGACTTTCTCCTTCATATCTTCAGGCACATCGCCGATGGTGTAGCTCAACGGGTCGCCAGAGTTGTCCCACGTCCATGCCTTACGGGTAATCAAATCCACCACGCCCAAGAAATCATCTTCGATCCCGATCGGCAGTACCATGACCAAAGGCTTTGCACCCAAGATTTTTTCTACTTGCGCGACCACCTTATAAAAGTCCCCGCCAGTTCGATCGAGCTTATTGACGTAAATCAGGCGAGCGACTTTAGAATCGTTGGCATAACGCCAGTTGGTCTCAGACTGCGGCTCTACCCCACCAGAACCACAAAAGACCCCAATCCCACCATCGAGCACCTTCAAGGAGCGATAAACTTCAATTGTGAAATCGACGTGACCAGGGGTGTCAATGATGTTCAGTTGGTGCTCGTTCCAGAAGCAGGTGGTAGCAGCGGACTGAATTGTGATCCCCCGCTCTTTTTCCTGATCCATGAAATCTGTGGTTGCGGCACCTTCGTGTACCTCGCCGATTTTATGAATTTTACCAGTCAGTTTGAGGATTCGTTCGGTAGTGGTGGTTTTGCCTGCATCGACGTGTGCGAAGATACCAATATTTCTATAGCGGGTGAGATCCTTCATGATTAGTCTATTAAATTAAGTTCTAGAAATAGTGGATGTGAGCTGAGTTGGGAAATGCTTATATTTCAGCACAATCCACAAATTGCGTTCGCGTAGCGTGCCATTGGCAATCGAGTAGCTCTATAGCAAAGTTCCAACTGAATGAACTAATGCGTTCTATCTAGGACTACGATTACACATCTTCTCACTTTGCGGTTAAATCCGAGTAAGCTTACTCACATCTTGCACCAGTTTAAATACACTAGTGCTTGGTAGACTCAGGGTACCCACAAGGGGCACCCTGGGTCTACCAAGTACTAGTCTTTCCGTATTGGTGCAAGATGTTAGTTTGTCTACCCAGACTCGATCGGCTTGATGCCTAAAATGCTACTAGCGACTGAGGTTACTTTTTGCTTAGCGATTCGATCGATATCGATAGGGTTTTCGATATAAATTATAGCCATCTTATGGTCTATTTATCATTTACCATCGAGCCATCGGCTACTTCATCGTTAGCTGGTTCCGACTCACCACGTTTGAGACTGAGTTGGTTGATGAGCGATAAGACGCTAGTGGCTCGATCGAATGATTTATCTTCAACAAAGATCACCGTTGGCGTGCGTCTGAGCCTAACTCGTTTGCCCAATTCACTACGGACGTATCCAGTAACGGCTTTGAGTCCTTCCATTGTCTCGGCGCGAACTTCGTCGCTACCGTAAATACTGACAAAAATCTTGGTATGCTGGAGATCGCCAGCAACATCTACAGCGGTAACACTGACCATGCCCGCACCAACCCTGTCGTCTTTGATATCAAAGAGGATCATCTGACTGACTTCGCGCTTGATTAATTCGGCCACACGCGATACGCGACGAGTATTAGTCATAATTTCTATTAAATCTTTTAACTTCGACTCAAAACTCTAGGTGATGGGAGTAAGTCCCAGCATTGCTCTGAGTGTCAATATTACTACCATTATCATTCCCACTACAAACCCTACCAGTGCAACTGCTGTCACTGGACGTTTCCATAGTGGTACCAACCAACCAAAGGCAGAAAAGAAGATACCGAGGACAATAGTAACAAAGTAGCTAGGGTATCGTCCGATGTTGTCAAAAAAATCACCAAACATTACAATTTCGATCGAGCTAACTGACAGCAACTATTATAACCGAATGTCAACTGCTGTGTTCGATCGGTAAAATTAGATTAATGTGAGTAAAACATCGTCGATAATTGTTTGGTTCCCAGGAATGCAGCGGTTTGACAGTAAGCAATGAGAGTAAAATAACAGTAGTCAAAAGAGTTAAGTTTTAGATCTTATTTTGAATGATATTTATTTATGCAGCCTAAATTTGCTAATGAATTAGCTTGGCAACAAGCAGAGTTTCTGATGCAACCGATTTATAT
>NZ_PVWO01000264.1 GCF_003003845.1 Chamaesiphon polymorphus CCALA 037
ATAGTTGCAGTTAATCTGGGTTCGATTTTGCGATGATTGCGGGTTTGATGATTTATAATTGCGGGTCGCTACAGGTAGCGATCGCCCGCATGTACGACGCGGCAATCGAATACGGACTCCTCTCCCACAACCCCGTCTGGGGGATCAAACCGCCCAAACAACGCGGCGACCCTGCCGACCGGATTACCTATCTCAACGCCACCGAAGCCCAAACCTTAATCCAAGCTCCCCTGGCTAAAGCTACCGCCCTCAAAATCCTCCGCGACCAACTATTGTTGGGGATGATGACCCTTGAAGGGGTGCGATCGATGGAAATGCACTCCGCCAATGTCGGCGATATCGTCCGCACCCCTGCTGGCGTGGGGCTGACTGTAGCCAGCAAGCGACAACAACGGATCGTGCCGCTGATTCCTGACTTGGTGGATTTACTCGATCGGTATTTACTGGTGCGGAGGCAGGCTAAATTTAGCATCGCCGCCAGTTCGCCGCTGCTCATCAACCTCCACTACCGTCCCCGCCAGCAGCAACAAGAACCGATCGATTATCGCCTCTCCCGCCGGGGGATTAGATACATCGTCGATTACTATCTCACCGCCCTCAATCTCAAACACGGCGACGGTCGAACTTTATCCGCCCACTCGCTGCGACATACCGCTGGCACCCTCGCCATCCAGAATGGAGCTTCCTTGCGCCAGGTGCAGGAGCTGCTGGGTCACGCCGATCCGAAGACGACAGCGATTTATACCCATGTCGGCGACAGGTGGGTGAATAATCCAGCTTTGAAGTTGGGGATTAAACTCCATCCCGATCCCGATTCCGATTCCGATCCCGATCGAACCGACAGCCGCTCGTCACCACAACAGGAGACGTAGAGCAAATCCCTGAAGGGCTAGTGAATATCGAAAAACTATATATTCAGCAAAATTATGACTTTATCGATCCGACCAGACAGCGCAGCTTTTGATGTAAGCACAGATCGAGCGGGTGCGACACAGCATGGCGGAATTACGGCGTTATTTTTAGGGTGTCAGGTCGCTCCCGATTTGTGGGTACCTGTCAAAAAGCTGATTTGGGACGAGAGTGGCTATCGGATGGGTTGTGTGGCTGGGGTGAAACAGGCGATCGCCAGCAGTCGCCTGTGGCAAAATTATTTTGGTTTATCCCCTTTAGACCGCATATCTATTACTCCCAGCATTCCTCCGGTTTATGCCTGTCGAATGCCATTAGATCGCCCTCAAGAAATGCCTATTAACTCACCAGATTTAGGTCTACCAGACGATTTAGACGATCCGATCGCTTATGTGGCTCGCAGTGGTGGCTATCGGAGAAAAGACGACCTGGATGTGTTTCCAGAACTAGAACCAGATGCTGACGATCGTTATCGGTTTTTCTTTGGCTTGAGTGGGCTGCATTTATTAGCAAACGAGCGTTGGCTCGAAGATACCGTGCGAGCGGGAGATCGCTTGATAATTCACGGGCGAGGCGCAATTCATCAACCAACGGGGCAGCCGATTGGTTCAGTCCCAGGCTACATTCAGGCTTTAGTCACAGAACATCCCACAAACGTTACTCTCCAGATCGAGCGAGTTAACGACGCATTTTTTACCAAACGAAAATTGTTGTGTTCGGCTACTTGCAGCAATTTTACTCCATTCATTTCGGCATTATATTTACCAATTGGAGATTTAGATGGAAATCGCTAAATTTCCGATCTATCAACTCGAAAATCGATCTGAAGTTGAAATCGATGAGGAGGAAGATGGACGGTTTTATAAATATTGGACTAATGAAACCGCTCTGGGACGATGTTTGTTTAAAGCTGCATTTCCTTATGGCGATAATCCCAAACAACACCGGATGGATATAATGTCTCAAGTGTGATGTTTTATCTCGAACAAAATTCGGTGGGATTGCCATTAGGTTGGAATGGAATTGAAGGGATTGCAGATGGAGCGGATTTATTGGTTGGATACTTACTGTTAGATGCTTGGCTGGGGGCAACGGACAGGCATGATGAGAATCTAGAGATTGCTATTTCTGAATCTGGGTATTTTTTGTGTCCGACTTTCGATCACGGGGATTGTCTGGGTAGTAAATTAGCGCAAGACGAGCAACAATCTGGTAACTTGGCCGATCCTCGGTTGATGGAATCTTGTTGGTGGGAAACTCAAATAATCGACGCTAGATCTGAGACGGTAGAAATTACTACCGCACGAGCTTTTGAGATTGCTGCTGAAATTAGACCGAGTGCTGCAATTATCTGGTTGGAAAGATTGAGGCAGATTAATCTCGAACGAGTTGTTGATATTTTTAGTCGCATCCCCGACGGTCTAATTACGCTTAATGAAACTAGATTTTCGACCGAGTTGCTGGATTATAATCGTCAAAATATCTTCAATCTCAAGTTGCGATAATCCACTAAACAAATCTAATCTACTTGTTATTGAGTAAGTAACTGATTTATGACATGTCTGAGAATTTAGAAACAAGTCCCCCACCTGAGTTTGCGGCTTAGTTGGGAACTTGTTTTCAAAACAAATAATCCTACTCACTTTTAGGCTTTTTCACGCCCAAATGCTTTTCAATCCGTCCCAACTTAGTAGCGTTATAGTCCACATGAGTTAAAACACGATCCAGCTTCTCCTTTACCAGATTGAGTTCGGAATGGACTCGCCACGAATCGATACACACTAACAATCCCAAAAACACCGTACCAACGAACAACAGCCAATGCTCCGCTCTCCACTTGTCAAAATCCCAAATCTTAATCGAATCCCGCTCCTCTAGCTTATCCAGACCAGTAGCCAATTCCTGCTTATATGCCACTAGCCCTTTCGCCAAAGACGAATAATCAGCCTTGATCCGAGACTCTATCCCTTTTAGAGTCAAAATATTCTCATTTAAAGCCGAGATCGCCGTCTCAATAGCAGCAATCTTCCGCTCTAACTCCTGCTCCTTCGTCGTAGATCTCAGATCTCGTTCCTGATGTACGGTCTTCACATCCTCAATCTCTGACTTGAGAGCAGCAATCGCAGTCCGCCAGAGCTTACCAAACTCACTCTCAACCCGTTTAATCTCCTCAGACATCCCCTGTTGACCCTTAGCAACTGCCTGGGGTAAATCCACCAACGCAACATCCAACCCACCAATCGCCACCAGCAACATAAACGTCGGATCGTTAGCATCGATCTTATACTTACGGATAAAGGCTAAGACCCTTCCCTTAAACTCATTCGACTTACCCTCTAACAGAATGTCGATATACTCCATCTCCGCATTCTTACTAGAGCCATTAAAATTAACTGCCATCGATCATGCCTCCAAAAGTTGAGTAGCTGCCAGTACCTGATAAGCCTTTTCCGTATACTTATAAATCTCACTCTTCCCCACCAATCCAAACTGACCTAACTCCCGCGCCTCATCAAAAGTCCATCGCTTGGCATTGATCGCAATTCGTTTACTATCAGCTAGCTTAGGAAAATCGATGACAACAATCCGATGCTTTTTAATGGTTGCTTGTAGCTGTTCGTGACCATCAAAATAGTCCCAATTATCACAAAGCCCCCAATTCTTGACTAACACGGTCTGCTGCTGTTTATAGAACTCCATTGAAGAGATTAATAGTTGGATCGACTCATCCTCACCATTACAGACGAACCACCTCACCCAATCAATCTGATTCGCCTTACTCAGCTCGAAGATATCCTTCTCTTCAATCCAGGATGTCAAGGGATAGTAAACCTGAGCGGGGAGATCTAACACGATCGTTCGCTGTATAGCCATCTCTAATAAGACATCTGGCTCATCGATTTTCTTAATATTTTCACTAAAGAGAGTATAGTGAACCGAATCATCATAGAACTCGGCATACCGTTCTTTATCCTTGTAGCGACTAGCAGCAGTAGGGTTACTGCGGTCGGCGGCATAGAGATAGAACTGAATCAGTTTAGACCTCAAATACTCTGCCATTACAAACGCTAACCAGGACTTACCTACCCCACCCTTCTCACCATCAATCAAATGTATTCGCATATCGTTCTTTCGCTATTTAAATTGTTCCGCTCCAGGTTTAGGAGGCGATTTATAGGGTTTGTCAGGATTAGTCGCAGGTTTAGTAACTTCAGGCTTGGGAGTTGCTTGAGGTTTTACAGTAGCTTCAGGTTGAGATTCATTCTCATTGTTTGCCGGACTTAGAGCAGGAACTGTGGTTACTACAGGAAGGCGAGGCTTGCGAGATTGTTTGGGATGAGACTTGTTGAAATCTCGAAGATACTGCTTGAGTCTCGAACTAGTGACGATAATTTCCTTTTGAGCGAGTAAGGTACAAATCTCATCCAGGTTATAGCCTTTCTTGACCAGACCATTAATTGCTGGGAGGATGCGTTCGATCGCTTCTTTGAGCGGATAATCAGATGGTTGTTTAGCAGGTAACTCACCAAACATCGCGATCGTCTCATCAACCGCTGCTTTGGGAATCATGATAGTTTTGGGCATAAGAGCTTGAGTCTAAAGGATAGATTTAGTATAACGAGATCGGTTGTGTGTCCTCATCAGCTTTATGTCCTAGTTAGCTTACCCATCTCATCAATTTAAACTATCAATCATTAATCTATCCCTTTAACGCACCCAATTCCTTTGGGCTATCTAACTTACTCAACCTCTTCAACCTATCCATTCAATTCATTGCTAGTAATTAGCCAGGATTTGAGTACTAGCAATGAAGCGATCGGTAGGATAGCGACCAGACCAGTATTAGTGGGTATCATGGATGAGAGTGGTCGGTGAAGGTTAATAGTGTACTCAGTACACCTTTATTTGCCCTGCGGGACGCTACGCTCAAATAAAGGCTTCCTTCGCCCTGCGGGGCTGTCCCCTAGCTGCGTTCTAAATTCTGACCCTATGCCCTACGCTGTCGCTCGCATTGCCAAGCTCAAACAATCCAATTTAGGGGGAAGTGGGATGCACGTCTCTAGAAGTCGAGAGACACCTAATGCCGATCGATCCAAGCTCAAAGATAACCAGACTTTGATCCACAATGAGGATCTCGATTTACCGTTGAGTGAGATAGTCCACAACAAGATTCATGCAGTCGAACAGAGACGGAAGATTCGACCGGATGCTGTCTATGCTGTCGAGATTTTACTCACGGCTTCTCCTGAATATTTTAGACCTGATGACCCAAGCAAGTATGGAGATTATCAGGTAGATCGATTAGATAGTTGGGCGAAGGCTAGTAAGGACTGGTTGCAGCGAGAGTATGGGGACAAGATCGTTAGAGCGGAACTCCATCTGGATGAAGCTACTCCTCACATCCATGCTTATCTGGTACCTACCGATGAAAACGGTCAACTTAATTGTAAGAAGATTTTTGGTGGTCGGGCAAAGATGTTTGCTTTTCAAGACTCTTATGCCGCAGCTACCAAACACCTGGGATTAGAACGCGGGGTGAAGAATAGTCGCGCAGAACATACGACTGTTAAGGATTACTATACAGTGGTCAACTCTGCTAGTCAGGAATTAGACCTGAAAGATCTTTCGGTAGTTCAAGCGAGGGCGGTGGCTTACGCTCAGATGCAAAGAGACCATCAGGAACTAGAGCGGCGATTGAAATATGTAGCCGACCAACGGGATTTGCTTTCACAGAAGCTCGAACGCACTCAGGAGGAGTTAAAGGTACAATCTCAAGTTAATCGGTCTTTAAGTACACCAGAAGCTCTTATACCCCTCGCACGAGTGGCATGTGAGTTGGGATTACCCCCAGAGGGATTGGACAAGCAGATGAAACCGATCGATCTGGTAATGGAGACGCGCTCTACCGATCTGATTGGTGCGGCTTATTGGTTGACTGAGAGGTTTGGAGCTGCTGCCACGATGGGGTTAGTTAACGAACGGGTGCAGGAGATTGTCACCGAGCAGATCCCTGGAGGATTTATCCCCCCGCGACCGGAGCGGGATAAGTGGGATGAGGTTAAGGACAATCTTACTAAGGCTAGACAGTTACCTACTAAGTTGGTCGAGCGGTTGCACCATGAGGGGTTAATTTATGCGGATGATGGGGGAAGGTTGATTTGTCTGTATCGGGATTTTGAGGAGCGGGTGACGGGGGCTGTGGCGATCGATCTGGGTTTGGAGGAGTTGGGGAGTGATTCTAAGTCGATCCGGAAGTCGATGACGATCGATGGCTCGAAGCTGACGGGGGGGTGGTGTTATTTTCAGGCTCCGCGTCAGGGCGCGATCGATCTGGTGGTGGTGTTGGAGGATGTGTTGGAGGCGATGGCTTATGCAACGCTCAAGGCTCAGGAACGGAATACTTTATTTCTGGTGGGGCATGAGGGGGGATGGATGCCTGGGGATGAGTTGGAGCGGGTGGATGTGGTGGTGGCAACAGATACTCAGTTAAGTAATTTACCAGGGCAGGTGGAATATGAGTTACCTGTGTCTGGGAGTTGGGGTGAGGAGCTGCAAGGTTATTTAGCTGGGGCGATGGAGCTGGAGGAAGTAGAGCAGTCTGTTTCGGTGCCGATTTCGATCGACCGGAATTATGTGGAGCTAGAGGAAGAGGAGGAGGAACGACATCAGGATCGAGGGTTATCGATGTAGACATTCTTGCTTGACTCACGACTCCGTACTCGTGCCGAGAGCGACAGGTTTTTGACCGATGAGGCGGACATAGATCCAAGCTACCAACCTAAACCCATGTCCGCCTCATCAGTCACCGCTTCGCTAAAACCTGTTTGGAGCAGTGACTTACTGGGCAGGTAAGTCAGTAGATGAGGTCTGACCCGTTACCCTATCGCCCTATTTCTGAGGTGGAAATAGGTTCTCTTTTTTTTATTATTTTTGATTTTTAATAACTGAAAGCGTCATAAGCGTCACTCCTTGCTTGAGCAGCGAGGTTGAAGGTGGTGACGCTTCTATTTTAAAGCGTCACCAAGCGTCACAAGCGTCACAAACAGACTGTTTACGTGGAAAGAGGTTCTCGTACATTATTTATCATTTTAAATTTTTAATAACTGAAAGCGTCACAAGCGTCACTCCTTGCTTGAGCAGCGAGGTTGAAGGTGGTGACGCTTCTATTTTAAAGCGTCACCAAGCGTCATAGCGTCACAAACTTACTGCTTGTATAATTCAGGCGAGCTTTCTCAGATCGACAGCAGAGACACTGCCTCGACTCTGGGTCGTAAAAGTTGTTTCGTAGTTTGACCCGATAATCTTGATGACTTTTCCATTCAGATTTTGATAAGCAATTATATTCCCGACATATTGAACTCGATCACCTACTGCTAATCGTTCGGGTGACGCTTGTGACGCTTGGTGACGCTTGGTGACGCTTTCGGTGACGCTTTTAGATCCAGTCTCAGAGCCATTAGTGACGCTTGTGACGCTTTGAGTAGAAATATTATTTATGCTGGTGTTTTCATCTGTTAGCGTGGGGTTCTCAATGCCCTGGGGTGACGCTGGGCGGTCTTTGCCATTTAAGGGGGGAGAAAACGTCACTTCTGGCTCTGAGGGTGGGTTTAGAGGGGGTGAAGTATTGCGCTCGTCATCATCACTAGCCGCTCGAAACCGCAGACCAACAATCTGCCGCGCTGCCCTGGTGCGGTGATTGGACACTGCCAGCCCTAGCTTGATACTGCACAGTTCCACGAGATCGGGGGTAAACTTATGAATCGATTTTGCTGACAGACCAGAAGCCTTGCAGTACTCTTGGTATGACGTATAAAGTACAGAGCTAGGTGTTTTAGCTGCTGGGTCGAAGATCAGCGCATCGTCATAG
>NZ_PVWO01000265.1 GCF_003003845.1 Chamaesiphon polymorphus CCALA 037
AGCATATTTGATGGAAGCAGCAGATGATATTTGTTATGCTTTAATCGATCTCGAAGATGGGATCGAGATGGGCTTTATTACTTACGATGAAGCGATCGATATTTTGAATATCGTCTTCGATTTCGATCGGATTCCACCGCTACATTCTAGTTGTAAGGGTAATGAATTGCTCGGTCGCCAAATTGCGATCGCACGGGGGAAAGCGATGAATATCCTCATTGAAGGTGTTGTCGATACTTTTGTCAAGCAAAAGGACGCTCTCTTGCACGGAAATTTTATCTATGACGATCTGATTGACGCTTGTGGCGGTCGCATCAAAGAGTGCGTTACGCTCGCGAAAGATACTGCTAAACATAAAATCTTTAACGATCCGCGTAAGATCCAAATCGAAGTCGGCTCTCATGCCACGATCGATATATTATTAGATGCGTTTATTACCGCAGCATACAATCTAATTGTCTGCAAAGATGGCGAAGATTTAACCGTTGGCGTAGCCTCTCCTTTGGAGAATCGACACGGTAAATTATTAGCAATGATGGGCGGACACCAACCCCAGCCAGATTGGTCTTTGCATCATGCTTACATGCATATTTTAGATTTTATCTCTGGCATTACCGATCGACAGGCTGTAAATATTACCAAGCAGATCGACGCAATGAAATGTCGATAGCTATTTTTAGTGGATAGTGGATAGTGGATAGTGAATAGTGAATAGTGGATAGTGGATAAGCAATTATTTGTATAATAGATTATGCCTAAAACCTAGATGGTGGGCAGTGCCCACCCTACTGGCTTTACCTATCCTAACAACCTAATTCTCAATTCTCAATTAATTTAAGTTACTTAGTATATTCAGGCTGCGGATCGATCCCGCCTGCTCGGTTAATCGGCCAAAATCTGACTGTCGCTTTACCCACAATTTTATCCTTGGGTACAAAGCCCCAAAAGCGACTGTCGTAGCTATTATCACGATTGTCACCCAAAACTAGATAATGACCTTTGGGCACGATGCCATCGGGTGTCAGTGTTGTACTGCTCCAATTGTAATTAGGATCTTCACCGAGGTAATTTTCACTTAAAAACTTGCCATTGATGTAGACCTTACCACTTTTGATATCAACCCGATCGCCAGGTACGCCAATTACCCGTTTAATAAAAGCATCCTTAAATTTTTCTTCTTCGAGTTTGGCGGTAGGATTGAAAACGACAATATCGCCACGAGCGGGATCGGAAAAGCGATAGCTAATTTTATCGATAATCAATCGATCGTCAATATGCAAAGTGGGTAGCATCGAACCAGAAGGGATATAACGCGCCTCAGCCACAAAGCTCCGAATCCCAAATGCCAGCACAGCACTCAAGCCGATGGTTTTGAGCGTCTCCATCCACGGATTTTCGGCTTTTGGCGGTGCCACATTAGCGTCAGATGTAGATTCAGGTTCAGATTTAGGTTGTTCGTAATCCATAAAACCGATAGAAGAAGTGGGATATTAAGTGAATCGATTGTATTTGAGAGAAAATCGAGTTGGTTTTGCGGATCGCGATCGCGAGTTAAGCCCAAACTACAGGATTTAGATCCGACAACCTCCACGATCGTGCTGTAAAATCTTACTCAGATAGTTTAGAAGACCGCAAACAATTGTAAGAATCAGTCTCAATCTCGCCTACTTGTAGTGTCGATCGCACAGAGGCGACGCACGAGTGGTGAGATTACAAGCACTCATTCTATCTTTGCAAAATTGTATTGCGTATAGACCATTATGACCTTTATTTTGGACGATCGAGTATGAGCGTAAATTCTTTGCTAATCCGTCATGCTCGAATCCTCTTGGCTGATGGTAGCTGGCTGACTGGGGATGTATTAGTTCGCGACGAACGCATTGTCGAGATTGCGGCTGAGATTACCGCTAATGATGCAACTAAACAGATCGACGCAACTGGCTTGGTTTTGTTGCCCGGAGTCATCGATCCGCAAGTCCATTTTCGGGAACCAGGGTTAGAGCATAAAGAAGATCTGGCTACTGCCAGCTACGCCTGTGCCAAAGGTGGGGTGACATCCTTTCTAGAGATGCCCAATACCAAACCACTGACCACCACTCAAGCCACACTCGATGATAAACTCGATCGGGCATCCCGCAAAAGCATCGTCAATTACGGCTTCTTCATCGGTGCGACTCCCGCCAACCAGCCAGACATCCGCACAGCCAGCCCTGCCTGCGGCATCAAGGTATTCATGGGTTCGATGCATGGCGATCTACTCGTCGATACTATCGATGTCTTAGAACCGATTTTTGCCCAGGGAGATCGCTTAATTGCCGTCCATGCCGAAGATCGGGCGCGGATCGAGCAGCGCAAACAAGAATTTGCCGGAATTACCGATCCTGCCATCCATTCCCAAATTCAAGACGATATTGCCGCCCTAACTGCCACCAAACTGGCAATCCAACTATCCGAAAAATATCAGCGACGCCTCCACATTCTCCATCTCTCCACCGCCATCGAAGTCGAATACCTCCGCGAACACAAACCCGCCTGGGTAACCGCCGAAGTCACCCCCCAACACCTAATGCTCAATACCGATGCCTATGCCACCATCGGTACTCTCGCCCAGATGAATCCACCCCTCCGCAGTCACCGCGATAATGAAGTATTGTGGGCGGGATTATTAGACGGTACGATCGATTTTATCGCCACCGATCACGCACCCCATACATTAGAAGAAAAAGCCAAGGGTTATCCCAACACCCCATCGGGAATGCCCGGAGTTCAAACATCACTCCCCGTCATGCTCACCCAAGCAGTCGCCGGAAAATGCACGATCGAGCAAGTATCTAACTGGATGTCTACCGCAGTTGCCAAAGCTTATAATATCCCCAATAAAGGCGCGATCGCGATCGGTTACGATGCAGATTTAGTATTAGTAGATCTGGAAAATTATCACACACTCGAACGCAAAGATATCGTCAGTAAATGCGGTTGGAGTCCGTTTGAAGGTTGGAATCTCACGGGTTATCCCGTTTACACGATCGTCAATGGCAATATCGTCTATGAAAAAGGCGAGATTCGATCGGAGATAAAAGGTAAAGCTTTGAGATTCGATGGGAACACCTAAATTTTAGGTCTGTAGATTGGGTTGACGCACAAAACCCAACAATTCGTCAATTAACCTGTGGATGTTGGGTTTCGCTATCGCTCTACCCAACCTACGAATACTACCGATCTACATGACATATAAGAATGATTCGAGCGACAAACATTTATATTCAGGTAATGCTTACTACTCATCTGACAAACTTATTTTCTTAACAGCTCTCTCTATCAAGTTCATCAGGATCTTTAAGAAATAATTTGATTAGTTCAAGATTATTTAATCCGTCATTACTTAAACCAATATCTTCGCGGATTGCTTTGAACACGTTATTGATTGCAGTAAACTTATCAAAGTATTCACTATCGGGGCTATTTGACTTTTGAAATTCAAGTTGTGTTCTTATTACATTAGGAGATCCCCAAAGTAAAATCTCAGTTTTATGTAAGAACATAAAATCTATAAGCTCCTGTTCTGTTGGTTGTTTAATAGTTGATTGTTTATTTTGTCCGCCAATCAATGAAGCCACAGTTCCTAAGAATTTTTGGTAAATTTCTACTTTCTTTCCTCGATGAGCTTCTTCTATTTCTCTTGACTTTGTTTGTATTTGAGTAATAATTGTGGCAACCAACCCAACAATAGCTGTTATCATTGCACCAAGTATAGTAGCTGATATCCTTGCATCTATAGCAATCAGACTATTTATAAAAAAAGAACATATCAACCAAAATACATACAAGATTCCAGCGATTGTTACAAATCCTAGAAATGTCAATAATTGTCCCTTATTTAGATCTTTACTCATAGTTATCCAAGATACCTGTTCGCTCACTCGAATCAAATTATGATATAATAGTACTATACAATGACTGACGATCGCACTTGTAGCAGGAGCACAAACTCAGATGAAGCTAAGTAAAATCGATTTAAGCAGCTTGAAAGCGATCGCGCACGATGAGGATGGACTCAAGCTACTAATCGAACGCGAAGATGAGATCGAGTATATCGAAATTCCCGCTCCATTAGCTGCTTACGAAGGCTTGCAACTACTCGATCGAATTATTGCATCTACACCAGAGATCGAGCCTTACGAAGAACACATTGAGATGTTGCCAGCCCATTCGACGATGGCAGCGCAAGTCGGCTACGATTACGATCGCGAGATCTTGCAAATCGAATTTAATAGTGGCGCGGTGTACCAGTATTCAGAAGTTGAGCCAGAACTGTGGGAAGATCTGCAAGCGACAGATTCGATCGGCAGCTTTTACAACCAAGAGATTAAAGGTTATTATCCATCCACCAGAATTGAGTAAAGATTGGCAAATCCTGGGCGTTGCTGAATTTAGGTAAGATCTACTCTCGATTACAATCCCTAAAATTTAGAGTGGGGGCAATTCATGAATTGCCCCTACTCTAAATTTTAGGATCGAACCATAGTGCAAATCAGCTCCGCTAGATTTTGTTGCAGATCGAGTGGTAAGTTAGCGATCGATTATTACAAGCAGGTGACGATCGATACAAACTTGAGCTAAATTCGATAAGCTGGGATGTAGCTCAAGTGGAAGAGCGCGCGCCTGTCACGCGCGAGGTTGACGGTTCAACTCCGATCCTTCCCAGCAAATCTGGGGAATTGTAGCTTTAAACGGAAGAGCGTCGTGTTGCCAACACCGAAGGTTGGAGGTTCGAGTCCTCCCAATTTCCACCACATCGCGGGAACTATAGTTCAAGTGGAAGAATATAACCTTGCCAAGGTTAGGGTTGAAGGTTCAATTCCTTCTAGTTCCCACCCCTCATCGGGTGGATAGTCATCTGTAAGCTCCAAAATAAGTCCAAAATTCCTAGAAGATGGATATCCCAGCGGAAAAACTAGAAATTTGTTTGGAAGTTTTACAGCAGATTGCTGACGATCCAGAATCCATCGCGCATGAAGATCGGATCAAAAGTTTAATCGCCAAAATTCATAAACAAGGACGTAAATATTCTCGCAAACACGATCGCACCGAAAGAAAGATCGAAGAGCGTCAGACTAGAGAAAATACCCTAATTCATCAACTAGATCGTCAAGCTCTGATTCAGGCACGACACAACCAAGATCGACAGACGATCGAGCAAACTCTAATAGTGCGCTCGCAACATCCAGAATTCGCTGATGATTTATTAGAGAGAAAGCCAGAATATTTTCAGCAGTCGGTATCTTGTTATATCTGCAAACAAGCTTACCGCGAAGTCCATTTTTTCTATCATTTACTCTGTCTCAAATGTGCAGAGTTTAACTATGCCAAACGCGATCGAAGAGCAGATTTAACAGGTAGAGTCGCGCTGCTTACGGGTGGAAGAATTAAAATTGGTTATCAATTAGGCTTGCGACTATTACAAGATGGTGCGCGGGTAATTATCACGACGCGGTTTCCTCAAGATTGCGCGCGGCGTTATAGTTTGGAGCCAGATTTCGATCGATGGGGCGATCGATTGCAGATTCATGGACTCGATCTGCGAGATATTAAATCACTGGAAGGATTTATCGAATATCTGTTAGCAAGAGAATCGGCCTTAGATATTATTATTAATAATGCCTGTCAAACTGTCAAGCGTCCGCTAGAATTCTATAGACATTTATTAGATCGGGAAGAATTATCTGGGGCGATTAAAGCTTTAATTCCAGTTGACGGATACAACCAAACAGCATTACTCGAAACTCGATCGAATTACCGAGAGGAATTAACTGACTCCAGTCAGATTTACTTTCCACCGCAGACATTCGATCGCGATGGACAACAAGTAGATTTGCGTCCGATTAATAGTTGGACATTAAAACTCGATCGCGTCAGTACGCCAGAATTATTAGAGGTGCAACTTGTCAATGCAATCGCCCCATTTTTAATTAATAGTCGGCTCAAGCCATTATTAATGCGATCGAAGTTTGCTAGGCGGTTTATTATCAATGTCTCGGCGATGGAAGGACAATTCAATCGCAAACATAAAACCACCGATCATCCGCATACAAATATGGCCAAAGCAGCTCTCAATATGATGACGCGCACCTCGGCGGCTGATTATGCAGAGGATAATATTTTTATGAATAGTGTCGATACAGGCTGGATTACTAATGAAAATCCCTATCCCAAAAGTCAACGGATGGAACAGGAACAAGATTTCTATCCACCATTAGATGCGATCGATGGTATGGCCAGAATTTACGACCCGATCGTCTCTGGAATTAATTTACCAGAAACACCTTTGTTCGGTCATTTTCTTAAAGATTATTTTCCTTATCCTTGGTAGATTTGAAGATATTTAATTGCATTGTGGGAGAGGGCGGGTTTGTTTGAGGTTTATGGTGCGATCGATATCCATAGCATTGTCTTTTCGCGCTAAACCGTCGGGAGACCCGACGAGCGCGCGCCGCAAACCCGCCCCTACAGATCTGTGATTCATGCAATTATTTAAATAATCCAAAATCCGCAATCCCTAATTCAAAATGATAGATTCACCATTACATTGTCCGCAGCCACAACCGATAGAAACTACGTCGGATATTTTAAATAATTTAACACCATTATTAGAACGTCTAAAAACTAACCCAAATATTACCGAACAAACCACCTTTCCAATTGGAACATTAATGCCAGATGGACGGTTGGATATGTGCAAACAAAACCTCGGCGTGACGGGTTGTGAGATTGTAGCCAAAGCCTTAGAAACTAATACGACGATCGCGAGTTTATTATTAGGTACGAATGGGATTGGCGATATTGGGGTAAAATCGATCGCGAAATTAATCGAGCGTAACGATCGGCTGGAGGTAGTTTATTTAGGTTGCAATGCTATTTCGGGAGCTGGAATCGCCGAGCTAAGTAAAGTATTAGCGCATAGTTCGACTGTCACGGGATTGTGGCTCAAACGCAATCCGATTGGGATTGAAGGTGCCAAACATATTGCCGAAATGTTGCAGTCTAATACTAAACTGGAGATTCTCGATTTAGTTAGTACTCGCATCGGCAAGGTGGGATTAAAAGCGATCGTCGATGTTTTAATTACAACGAATCGGACGATTAAAAGATTGTATTTAGGCGGTAACGATCTTGATACCGATGATGCTTATTTACTGGCAGATTTATTGAGAGCTAATCATTCGATCAAAGCACTTTTTATGAATGTCAATCATCTGGGCGATCGGGGCATCGAAATCTTAGCAGATGCTTTAGCCAATAATAATACCTTAACCGAATTGGGATTGGCTAGTAATGGAATTAGCGATCGAGGTTGCGAACTACTGATATCAGCCATTCAAAACATGCCGAGATTGACTCGATTGGATTTGGGTTACAGTCCATCTACGAAGGTTTTGGGTGCAAATCCTAACGCGATTACCGATCGAGGAATTAATGCGATCGCTAGTTATCTCAGTACCAATCGAACCCTATCCCATCTCAATCTAGGCAGAGTCAAGTTAGACGATCGATCGCAATCTTTGTTGTTTGATGCTTTAAAAAACAATCGCACGTTAACACATTTATTTGTCAGCGGTAAGTTGAACCCAGAAATTATCTCGCTACTCGCAGCCAATCGCTCGATCGATACCATCACAATTAACTATTTAGGGCTTGCTGAAAAAGTAGGAGAATAGTCTTTCAAAAATTGATTGGTAATGAAAAAAGTCGGAGTAATTAGTTTT
>NZ_PVWO01000266.1 GCF_003003845.1 Chamaesiphon polymorphus CCALA 037
CGATTGACGTTGCTGATTTGAGGGATGATTTTCTGTTTTTCCAACCCAAAAATTATCTCCTCCCCCGCGCCCCGCGCCCCGCTCTATCTCTTTCATACTCCGATTCAGCAACGCCGGACGATTTTACCCCTAAAATTAACTTGTCACTCTGAAGGTAATTACAACCAGGAGCAAAGAAATGGCAGGGAAGTTGACGCTCATCGTCGAGATGGTGACTGTATTAGGAGCTGCAACTACTGTTGGATACTTGGCTAATCGCTTAAAGCAGCCCGTGCTCCTGGGCTATTTATTAGGTGGGACGATCGTCGGGCCAACTGGCTTGAAGCTAATTTCCTTAGAAAATAATATTGAAACGCTGTCTAAGGTTGGGGTTGCCCTGCTGCTGTTTACTTTGGGAATTGAATTTTCGATTAAAGAATTATTAAAAGTGCGGAAGATCGCCTTTGGGGGCGGCAGTCTGCAAATTATCCTCACCATCTTGCTGGGGGGAGGATTAGCGTACTGGACGGGCTGGGTAGACACGTTGCCGAAAGCTGTTTTTTTAGGGGCAGCCCTCTCTCTGTCTTCGACTGCGGTGGTGCTGAAAAGTCTCGTGGAGGGGAATGAAGTCCAAACCACCCACGGGCAAATTATGCTGGCAATTTTGGTCGTGCAAGACTTGGGTTTGGGTCTGATGCTGGCGGTGCTACCTGTATTGACTCAGCCAGCTAGCGCAATTGGGCTAGCCTTACTCGGCGCGGTGCTAAAAGCACTGCTCTTTATCGCCGGAGCGATTGTCGCTGGAATTTGGCTGATTCCAGTGCTAGTGAGATCGCTGGCTCGGACTGGTTCTCAAGAATTGTTTTCCCTGGGCATTCTGGCGTTGTGTCTGGGCATTGCCTTGATTACCTCAGCGATTGGTTTAAGTATTGAGATGGGTGCTTTTGTGGCCGGACTGATGATTTCTAACGTTGAGTATGCAGACAATGCCTTAGATCGGGTGCTGCCAATGCGTGATGTATTTGCGACTTTGTTTTTTGCCTCAATTGGCGTGTTAATCGATCCCGGATTTCTACTCGCGAACCTGGGCACTTTATTGGGATTAGTAACTGTCACCCTGATAGGGAAAGCCGCGATCGTGACTGGGATCGTGAAATTGTTTGGTTATCCGCTCAAGACCGCACTCAAGGTGGGGATTGGGATTAACCAAATTGGTGAATTTTCGTTTGTGCTGGCAGGAGTGGCGGTTAGCGAGGGACTTTTCACACAGCAACTCTATGGGCTGACGGTTGGCACAACCGCCGCCACATTACTAATTACCCCCTTTTTACTCAAAGCAACTCCCTATCTGCTGATCTGGCTGGAACGACTGCCTGTAATCGATCGCTTATTGCAGTTAGACCAGCCGTTCCAGTTGGTTGGCAGTGAAGACAGCCTCAAGGATCATATTGTAGTGGCAGGATTTGGCAGGGTGGGACAAACCTTGGTGCGGATGCTCTACTTTCAAGGGCATCAAATTTTAGTAATCGACAACGATGAAGCGGCACTACAAACGCTGCGAGAGCGAGGGATTCCTTACTTGTATGGAGATGCTGCCAGCCCGAGCGTTTTGGAAAAAGCCAATTTGTCAGCCGCCAAGTCAATGGCGATCGCCCTGCCCGACCCCATGAGCACTCGCTTGACCCTCAACCGCGCTCTGGGGCTAGCTCCAGATCTGGATATTACCGTCCGCGCCCATGATAAAGATGAAATTGAGGTGCTCTATCAGCTCGGAGCGCAAGAAGTAGTGCAGCCAGAGTTTGAAGCTTCCTTGGAAATGGGTGCCCACATGCTGCTCAAACTGGGGGATTCTGCTTACGCGGTGACGCAAGCCGTCAATCGCTACCGCAGCAGCCGATATCGAGACATTTTGCCGGAGCGATCGGAATATTGGGGCGCAGCCAACCTGGAAGCGGCAATTCAAGGACTGGAACGGCACTGGTATGAGATCGATCGATCCTCTGCTTTGGCTGGCAAAAGTCTCGCCCAATCCAACATTCGTCGCTTGTCGGGTGCTACGGTGATGGCCATCGAACGCGATCGTCAATTGCTCCGTTATCCAGCCGGAGAAACTGTATTAGCACAGGGAGATCGCTTGTTAGTCGTCGGTAATTTTGAAGAACATGCTGCCTTCCAATCTCTGTTTGTGACAAAACTATAGTCGCCGCCAGCAGAACTCCTCACAAGTTATTCAAGTTTGAGCTTTACCGTTGGGTATGGAGCCTCCTAAATACGGGAGAGCCGTAGAAATCCAAAACTGGTGGGACTGGATAGCATGGGGATTTTTGCTGGTCTGGTTTCTCATGGTATTCCTTTAGCCTATAAACAGACTCGATCCGACCATAGAATTAACACTAAGAAATGACGATTGAGAGAGATATTGTCATGACGATCGAATCATAAATTGCTACAAGATCGGCATCAAAACCGCTCGGCTTGAAAACCGATCCAAACAATTACTTCAGGTAGGAGATCTCATATGAAAATTGCAATTATTGGAGCATCGCGGGGCATCGGTGCCGAACTATTAAAAGCTGCCATTGAAGAAGGTCATGAAGTTACTGCTTTAGTGCGAGATCCTGCTAAGTTGAACGCCAGTATCCCTGGGTTAAATGTCGTCAAAGGCGATATTCTCGACCCATCCTCTGTGGCTACCACAATCGCCGGACGGGAGGCAATTTGCGTTTGTATCGGTATTCCACCGACTAGAAAACCCGTCGATGTCTTCTCTCGAGGAGTTCAAAATATCCTGAACGCGATCGAAACAGGATCGAACCAAAAACTAATTCTGGTTACTGGTATTGGTGCTGGTGATAGCAAGGGTCATGGTGGCTTTTTTTACGATCGCCTTCTCAAGCCGCTGTTGCTGGCAACCAATTACGCAGATAAAGATCGCGCAGAATCGTTGGCGTAGCCTCTCAGAATGAGAATCGTCAAAGCCAGTAATGTGGAGTGGCTCATCGTTCGTCCCGGATTCTTGACCGATGGCTCCCGAACTGGACAATATCGGGTTATCGACAATTTATCTGGTGTTACGGCAGGCAAAATCTCGCGCGCCGATGTTGCTGACTTCATCTTAAAGCAGTTGGCATCGCCAACCCACTTTGGCAAAACACCACTATTAACTTACTAGCTAGCTTGAGAGTAGAGAACCCATTTGAGAGCTTGGCGTTGCTGGATTCAAGTATGAAAAGCTAGAGATGGGAGCGCGAGCCGCAAATCAGCAACGCCTAATTCTCAATAGTAAACTGGGCACTACTCGCTTTCTCGATCTATTGAGTGGCGAGCAATTACCCAGAATTTGTTAAGTTGGGATTGGGAAATTGACGATCTATTGGTTCATCACTTTGGATCGATCGTCTTATAAGTTTGACACTACCATTCTTCTGGGTTCTCCTAGATGAAGATGTTCTCGATAATGACCATCTAGCCAACAGATCGGTAATGATTCTTCAGATGGAAAGCCCATTTCTGCTTTGGGAAATAAGGCAGGATCTTGAAGTTCTTCGCCAGCATGACTTCTGCCGAGTACCTCATCTTTAAAGGGATCGAACAGATCGCTAAGTTCGAGAATTTCAACTAACACTTGAGTCGGTCGATGCAGTAAAAACATATTAAGACCTCTCTGGTTGTAAAGTGCCCCTAGTACATATATTTAGTCAGGGCTGCTTATTTCTTAACTGTAGGCAAAAAATATGAGAAACTTGTGAGTATCCTCACATCCGACCATGTGAATCGATCGCTAGATCGATCGCGTTTTGTCCATCAGTACAGAGCAAAGCGCATGATGGAGGACATAATTGCTAACGCTGCCTACAAGCAACTCATTGAGACCAGAAATACCCCTGTGTCCCATCACAATTAGATCGACATCCGCAGACTGGGCAAATTCACAGATTTTGCGACCGGGGCTGCCAGCAACCTGGTGAAATTCAGTTGTAATGCCTGCGGCAGTCGCTCGATCTGCCAGCGATTTTAATAGATCCAAATTTTGTTGTTCGTAGGTCTGCCAGCGTTCTCGATATATTCTTTGTGCATTGCTATCCGCAACTGGAATATATTCCATGCCTATAGGCATGGGGAGTATTAAATTATTCTGTTCCTCTAAGGATAAAACATGCAAAAGTACCAGGTTAGCTCGATCGGCCTTGGCAATATCCAGTGCTGTTTTAAACACATCATGGCTAGTGTCCGAGCCATCTATTGCTACCAAAATTTTGTGAAACATATTGACTCCTTTTTGCTTTAGATCTTGTTAGTTACCCATTACAATCGCTCTACAAAAAGAGTTTGAGAAAGTCGCAAGCACTTTCAATAATTACCCGATTGCCATCTGAATTATCCGCCTTCATTTACACTCACCCCCACACCGATCCCACTCGATCTCATCGATCGATTAGCGATTGCGACCCCAACCCCAGCCACCATGATGATTGGCTTCTCTTCTCAATCGAATATCGGTTCGATAACCACGCCGCTCCCATCTGCGAGCAGCACGCTCGGCATCGCGACGCTCTACATGAAAACCATCTAGAATCCAGATCCCGACTGGATCTCGCGGATTGCGATAATAAACATAATATCGCTGCTCTCGGCGACCGCGATATTGGGCTAGTTGCAAGTTATTCCCTGGTTCATGAAAGTTCTGTACAGAGTTTTGCGCGTCTAGTGCATTTGCAACAAAAGGTGTAGACACTAAAAATCCTATATATATTAGTGAGATTGAAATTATCTTACTCATAAATTTTCTTCCCTGCGATCGCATCTTAATCCTAAAATCTTCTCTATAACCACAAGCTAATCCTACAACTAACATGTGAGGTTCTTGTGAGAAAAAGATTCGTTCGCAAAGTGTCTCAGAACGAGAATCGACTAAACCGATCGATTTTTTAATTTTTGGAAAAGTTCACGAGATTCTCACATTTTAAATCTAATGTAGATAGCACTAACAGTCTGGATGCAGAACATCCACCCATCGCACTACGGCTCGTGGTTTTGACGATTTTGGTGGGTTTGGATTTCAGGCTCCCGCACTAGATACTGGTTAAAGACTCCAACATCTTAGCTACTGGCTGCATACCTGTGATAACGTTCTTAAAAGATGCTCTACGGTAAAAGGCTTTTGCAAAAATGCCATTACACCACATTCTTGAAGCGTTTGAGTTATTTGTTCGTTAGCGACCAAGCCACTCATGGCAATAATTCTGACATGAGGATTGAGTTTGTGGATCGTCCGAACGGTGGTCAAAATATCTAACGATGGCATCATCAAATCGAGGAGAATTACATCGATGTCGTTTTTACGTTCGGCATAAGTCGCGATCGCCTCGATCCCATCGCCAGCAGTTAATATTCGATAGTTATAAGTTTCTAATGTGTTGCCAGTAATCGATCGAATGGATGTTTCGTCATCCACAATCAAAACTAGTTGATTGCTGCCACTTTCAAAGCTTGGCATCGGTGGCGATTGAATTTCATAACTATCGGTTGCTGGTAAATATATTTTAAAACAAGTCCCTATGCCGACCTCGCTATTAACCTTAATAAATCCCCCATGACTTTTGATAATGCCGATCGACGTAGATAATCCCAGTCCCGTACCTTTACCAATATCTTTGGTCGTAAAAAACGGCTCGAAAATTCGATCGATTAGCTCTGGAGCGATGCCTGTGCCAGTATCGGCAATAGAGATCGCAATGTAGTCGCCAGGTCGGGCATCCAAATGAATTTTGGTAGAGTTTTCATCGTTCGCATAGCGTTCACTTTGTGAAATCTTGAGATTTTCGGTGCTGACTGTGAGGATGCCGCCGCTAGGCATCGCATCGCGAGCATTGACACACAGGTTCATCAATACTTGATGAATCTGCGTACTATCGGCTTCAATCGTCGCTAAACTATCGGCATAATTAAAGATAGTCTCAATATTTTTGGGAAATGTTTGTCGAACGATCCGTTGAATTTCGGCGATAACATCGCGAACTTGAATAACGGCAGTTTTCCCTTCTACTCCTGGCGTAAATGAGAGAATTTGTTTGACTAAATCCACACCTCGATGCGTACTATCACTGAGAATTTTTAATAAGTTTTGAGTGCGACCGTCGAGGTTAGGAAACTGGAGGGGGAGAACTTCGGCAATACCTAAAATTGGGGTAAAAATATTATTGAGGTCGTGAGCGATGCCACTGGCAAGAGTACCTAAACTTTCTAACCTTTGGGACGCTAACAGTTGTGATTCTAATTGTTTTTTCTCTGTGATATCAGTATCCACGTTGAGGATCGAGTTTGCATTGCCAGCAGCATCTCGCACCAAGGCGCGGCGACTGATGATACTTAGCGGTTGCCCTGTTGCAGTAACTTTTGTCAATTCCCCTTCCCATTTACCCGTGGTTAAGACGATTTCCATTACCTCTGCCAGTTGCGCTAAAGAGTCGGGAGTGTCAAACTGCCGCACATCCCGACCGATCGCGTCGGCTGTTTGGAGATCGTACAATCGTTCGGATCCTTGATTCCAAAATAATATTTGGTAGTTGAGATCGTTGACGAACATTGCATCGGGAACGATGTCGAGCAAACTTGCTTGCTCGTGCATAATTTGCTCCGATAGTTTGCGCTGGGAAATATCGCGAACGATCGTTAAAACTTGACAGACACTGCCATCGGGACGATATGCAAAATTCTTGCATCGTAAATAATGCCACCGCCATTCTCCATTGAAATGGCGCATTCGGTATTCAAATTCTTTAATTTCACCATCTTGAAGACCGACGATCGCATCTACAGGATTTGGTTCGTCGGGATGATGGAGAATCTCTACAATCCGATCGCCCATCCGCTCAATTTCCGATCGGGGATAACCGAGTAATTCGCCGATCGAATAGTTAGTATAAATTACCCGTCGTTCGTCCAAACTATAAATACTAATTCGGTCGGGTATAGCATCCAGAATCTGCTCGGTGAGATCCCGATTGTTTTGCCGCATCAAAGCGATTTCTTCCCGTCCGGCTGCGTCGCGCTGGCGTTCGCTAATGTCAACGACCACCGATCGACTGATTAGATAGTTTCCTTCCTCGTCGCGGACAATTGTTGCACTCAAGCTGACAGGACAGACACTACCATCTTTGCGTACCATCTCAAGTTCTACATCTTGAATAAAACCCCGTTCCTGAAATTTCACACAGTTGTCGCGAAGCTTGCGGTTGCTTTTTGGTGTAAGTAAATCGAGAAAGCAAATCTTCCCCACAACTTCATCCCGCTCGTACCCCAACATGTTTAGTTCGGATTGGTTGATGTGTAAATAGATACTATGGAGATCGAGTGCATGATGTCCACAGGGAGCGAGAGCGCAAATTTTTTGAAATTCCTCATTTTGAAATTGAAGAGCTAGAGCTAATACATCTAAATTATTACAATTGTCAGGTGTCAATTTGCTTTGCATCTTTCCCTCCAATTTATTTGTTGTAATTTATATTAACTTCTATTATCGGGGAAGTGCAGACTTGAGACAATACGATAATAATTTCTACTAAAAATAAGATCGTTAAATCTGCTGTGAACGAAGGGTTGAGGTTCAATCGGACAAACCCAGTCTTCACTTTACTTATTAATTCTAACCAGAAATATTTAGCAGATGTTTAGAAACAATAGCTCGACGATCGATGGTCTGTAAAGATACATTTAGGACACGGAGGCTTGGTGAAAAATCTAGCTTTTTAGACATTTAATGCACGATCGTGAAAAT
>NZ_PVWO01000267.1 GCF_003003845.1 Chamaesiphon polymorphus CCALA 037
TTTCTAGAAGATCGCCCCTATTTGACATCCAAAATTTCAATCTCATCAATATAAAGGATCGTCATAGGGAGGAATGGGATCGGTTTGTGCAACTAGCGATCGATCGATGACCGATCGCTGGCTATCTAATTTAGTCCCCAAACGCAATCCTAAAATTATAGCGGTATGATTAATTGGGAGCACATTAGTCAAGGTTGTTTTCGTGAAACTTTTTCTCATCATTGCGAGCTTCTGACTTGGACAATAATCACTATAATTGTTTATTATGAAATTTAGATGAAATTTCGATCGATGAAGAATAAGTACAAAATACATAATCAGTCCAGTTCTGCGATCGCACTTAAATTGTGATTCTGTGCGTTATTTTTCTTCACAATAAATCGACCAAATAGTGAATATAGCGCAGGTAAAACTAGCAGCGTGAGCGCAGTAGACGTAAATAATCCGCCCAACACCACCACCGCCAACGGTTGTAAAATCTCTTTACCAGCACCAGAACCAATTACTAGCGGCACCATCCCCAGAGCGGAAGCTAGCGCAGTCAGCAGAATTGCGACCAGTCGTTCCATGGAGCCTTCGACAATTACCTCGCTCAAGGGGAGTCCTTGAGCGAGTCGATGATTGTAGTTATCGACGAGTAGCAATCCGTTACGAGTGGCGACTCCAAACAGAGTAATGAAGCCCACCATTGACGCGACTGAGATAATCCCCCCACTGCTAGCAACAGCAATTACGCCACCGATGAGGGCGAGTGGGAGATTAATCATAATCATCAGCGTAGCGGGAATAGAATTGACAGCGAAATAGATGAGAACTGCGATCGCAATTAACGAAAAAGATCCAGCGACAATTAAGGTTTGAGTGGCTTGCTCTTGAGCTTGAAACTGACCGCCGAATTGGACGTAATAGCCGCTGGGAAGAGTGATGGCTTTGACTTTCGATCGCACATCAGCAATTACCGAACCTAAGTCTCTTCCGGCAACATTGGAGGAGACAATAATCAACCTTGATACATTTTCACGATTAATCGTACTTGGGCCGCTACCATTTTGGACATCTAATTCACCAGAATTAACACCAGCCACATCAGCATCACCTTGAGCGAAACCCGCTCGAAACTGCATGGTGTCAAAGCGTTTATCATCTTTGAAAGCCGACATTACTGCCAGCGCAGCTTGGTCTGTCGATTCCAATGATTGTCCAGGATAAAGTGTGAGCGCATTGACTAGAGATCGATCTTGAAATTCTGGTAAAAAGACTTTTCCCAAGCCAGGTAAAATGACCATTGCAGCGACAAATCCAGCTAGGGATATCCCCAGGACTATCTTCGGAAATTTCATCGCCAGTAGCAGCAAGGGTCGATAAATCTGGTGTGCCATTTTCTCGACAAAAGTTTCGGAACTAGATAGTCTACGGTTGGCTAGGAGTAAAGCACAAAGAGCGGGAGTAAGCGTCAAAGCAACTAACGTCGATGCCAAAATCGAGAGTAAATAAGCCATCCCCATCGGTGTAAAAATTCGTCCTTCTACACCCGATAATACGAAAATGGGAGCGAAGACAACCGCGATAATTACTGTTGAAAATAATACGCTCACCCGCACTTCTACCGAGCCATTAAATACCACTTGGAGCGGTGGAAGTGGGTGAGCAGCAACTTGATTTTCTCGTAACCGTCGATAGACATTTTCCATATCCACGATCGCATCATCGACTACAGATCCGATCGCGACGACTAAACCACCCAGCGTCATGGTGTTTAAACCCTGTCCCGTCCAGTTTAGAATAATTAATCCGAGTAATAATGACAGTGGTAAAGCACTCAAACTAATCAGCACCGTCCGCCAGTTCATCAAGAAGATAATTAAGATTACCGAAACAATAATTGTCCCGTCTCTTAAAGCATCCTCGACATTTTTAATCGATGCTTCAATAAATAGATCTTGGTCGAAAGTTTTAGTAAAGGTGATATCTTTCGGTAGTCCCGCTTTTAGCTCTGCCATTGCTGCTTCGACAGCTTTAACTACTGTCGGTGTATCGGCGACGGGCTGTTTTATAACTGTTAAAATCAACGCCCGTTTACCGCGAAATAATCCGTCGCCACGGCGCAGTGCGGGGGCAATTTTGACATCGGCGACTTGCTCTAATAATACTGGTGCGCCATTAATCGCTTTGATTGCTGATTTTTGGAGTTGTTCGATCGATTCAATCCTACCAATCCCCCGCACTAACATTTCTCGATCGGGACTAATCAAAAATCCCCCAGGGACGTTAGCATTAGAATTCTGGACAGCCTTGGTAACGTCAGCTACCGAGACATTAAATGCTTTAAGTTTATCTGGATCGATTAGCACCTGATATTGACGCTCATCGCCACCGTAAAGGAAGACATTACTCACCCCTGGTACGGCTAACAGGCGGTTGCGAACATCCCAATTTACCGCCCGCCAGACTTCCATCATATTGTTACCCGAAAAGGCATACTTTACCGTCCAACCCAATGGCGAACTCACGGGTAAGATCTCTGGTTGTCCGACACCTTTGGGTAAAATACTCTGCACCCGTTGGAGCCGCTCGGTGACGAGTTGACGGGCGCGATAAATATCTGTTTGTAAGTTAAATACAGCTTTGACTGAAGCAATCCCCACCGCTGAAGAGGAGCGCAGAGATTCTAATCCAGGCGTACCGTTGATAGCACTCTCGATCGGGCGCGTTACTAGTGATTCGACTTCTTCGGGGGCTAATCCAGGCGCATCAGCTTGAATTTCGACCTGTGGCGGCGCAAAGCTGGGGAATACATCTAAAGGCATTTGTCCCAATACACGCCAGCCCCAGATGCTAATTAGCAGGGATGCGATGACTATTAGCCACCGTTGGGCGATCGACCATTTTACAATTGTATTAAGCATCAGATAGTGTTTAGCGATTTGATAAAAAAACGTACCTGTGGATATAGATTGCAATACTTGTAATATTAATTTGTAACTTCGACAGAAATTTGTGCTGGGTTATAGTTAAATAAAATGTCATCAGCCTTGACAAAAATGGCATCATCATACCGCAACATTGCCAAACCATCTTCCCATTCATCGATCGCTACTTGAGGATATTTACCCGTACATAACTGCATCAGCCAGCCAGGGAAATCTGCTCCTGCTCGATAGGATAGAGGATAGCCCCCACCAAAACGCGGGTTAATTTCGATAAATACAATTTCACCGTCAGACTGTAAAAAGCACTGTACGGTAATACAACCGATCGCGCCAGGTAAAGATTCGACTACTTGTTTTGCCGCAGCAATTAAAGCTGGATTTTTAACAGTAATCCCTTTACTAATTTCACCCGCTCTAGTTTCTATTCTTAATCTCGGAACGATCGATATTACCCGACCTTGAAAATCAACTAAAATATCGATCGTATATTCTTCACCAGTGATTAGCTCTTGAACGATCGCATTTTCAACATAGTTTGAGAAGAATTCTAGCTCTACTTGATTCCGAACCTCATATACTCCAACACTAGAACTACCTGTATCGGGCTTGAGGATCAGTGGTAAATCTAGCTCGGTAACTTCATCTAATTTATAAATTTTAGGTGTTTTAACACCAATGTTCTCAAAGAAGATACTTGTCTGATTTTTGCTATAGCAAATCTCATTTGTTGCTACTGATGAAACGAGTAGAGTTACACCCCGATCTCGAAACTGCTGTTGATGGAGTGATAGGAGATGCAGTTCTGTGTCAATTAACGGAATCAGTAAATCGATCGAATAGAAAGTGCAAATATCTAGTAAACTGTCTATATAAGTAGGATCGTTAATTTTAGGTACGAGTTCGACTGTATCGGCGATAAAACAAGCTGGAGCATTTTGCTTTGAATCGGCAGCAATTATCTTACCATTGATGTTAAATCGACTCATCGATCTCCGAAAAGCTTTCATTAGTTCGACTCTTCTGCCGACACTTGTTAGTAAAATATTCATAAATATATTCGCTCTCGATTAAGTTTCGATCTGCTGTCGGCACTTAATTTCAATGATTTAGTTTGGATTATTCTCAATCTTTATAAATAAATCGACCGATCGTAATTATCACCACCCTATGAAGATAAAACTATCGATCGACTGTAATTAAATGGCTTTAACTTCCAATGTTCAGAGTTTTTCCGTATCATTATTGGTCTGACCATCTTCAAATTCAGTCACTTTAAGGTGACCGTGCGGGGCAACAGAGGCAAATAGCGGTAGCCCCGATCGCTATGGCAACGAGATTATCTTTTACTAAGGGTTTCATCGGGTGAATTCCTGAATGTGTGTCCAATGCTACTGATGTTAGGCAATAAATGTTAAGAACTCAGAAAGATCATATTTTAGAAGTCAACAAATATTTGATTTTGAGTGCAGCCAGTTCAACCATCTACTGAAAACTGAATATTTAGTTGAAAAGAACCTCGAACCTGAGAGTAGGGCAAATTGCACGGATCTTACAGCAACTGCGGTTATAGATCGCCAATTTCAAAAAGTCAAATTATCGATCTATCGATCGAGTTCTAGATCCGTCCAGGATTTGGGATCTTCGAGCGGTTCCATGTGCGAAACTACATTAGTACCTGGTAGAGCCTCGACGATCGCTGCTTCGACATCTTCACAGAGATCGTGCCCCTGCTGTACCGTCCAATTTCCTGGTACCAATACGTGAAACGTCACAAATCGTCGCGAACCAGATACTCGCGTGCGGAGAGCGTGAAAGCGGATACCTTGTGGTTCGTGCCTACTAAAAATATGCGTAATTCGAGCGCGTTCCTTTACTGGTAACGATGTATCGAGCAATCCTGCGCCCGTCTCTTCGAGCAGTTTTACTCCCGATACGAGGATACTTGCCGCAACGCACAAAGCAATTATCGGATCGAGAATCAGCCAACCCGTCAGCTTGACGAGAAAGATGCCGAGAATGACACCGCCAGAAGTCCAGACGTCGGTAAATAAATGATGGGCATCAGCACGCAGCGTAATCGATCGCAATCGCCGCCCCGCCCGCAATAGAATCCACGCTACCCCGCCATTAATCGCAGTGGCAACTAATGTCAGGAACAGCCCCACACCGAGCTGTTCGAGCGGTTGGGGCGAAGACAATCTCCCCACCGCTACTACAGCAATCCCAATTGCAGCAATGAAAATCAGAATACTTTCCAATCCACTCGAAAAGTATTCCGCCTTATTATGCCCGAAAGGATGATCTTCATCAGCGGGAGTTGCGGCAAAAGATAGTGCCCAAAATGCCGCTAGTGCAGCCACTAAATTGATGCCAGATTCTAACGCATCAGATAATAGTCCCACTGAGCCAGTCAAAAAATAGGCTCCAGTTTTTAACGCGATTGTCATCAGCGCAGCCCCGATCGACAAAAATGTATACGGTCGCGCAGTTTGAAAACTCATCAGTTTACTAGTCTATATAATTTTTCTTGCGATTGAACACACCAGTCATGGTAATCCCTGTAATTAACAGTCCAAGTGTCCCGATCCCATTAAGCACAGGATAAATTGCTTGGAGATGAAAAATTTCGCCCGTGTGAATTGCCATTAAAAGACTCCGTGAAACCCCCAAATTCAATTGCCATTCTGTCACAATAGTTGCAATCGTTCCTGTAACAACAGTCAAAATCAAGGGGATAAAAATAATCGAAGCCAAGCCACGGTGATATTTGCGGAATAAACGTTTTAAATTAGATGAAAAAAACATCACTAGTAATCTCGATCGATTGTTAAATTAAATAGTGCTGAATCACTTATATTCTCAACTAAGCTTCTGATATTAAAACCACTTTGCTGGCATTCTAGAACCATTACTGCCAGCAATTAATTCAAAAAATTAGATGTGAAACAGCTTATGTACAATTAGTAGCTAGATAAGATTACCAACTTGAGAATTGCTAATACTTTGTTGCTGACTAGCTTTGATGATACTTCGCTTGAGTTTTTGCAAGTTAGTTAGCAATATATCCTTACTTTGTTTGCTGGCGATGCCGCTATTTACTAATCCTACTTCATTTTCAATCGCTTTATACGTATCAGCGGATTTAGACTTGACTCCATCTTCTACCGTTTTCCATGAGTTTTCAAATTTAGTAAATTCAATTTTTGCTCTATCTAATCTACCTGCTACGATCGCTTTTTCAGTCGATCTAATTACTTCTAGCAAAGCAGTAAAACCAGATGCTGTATTTTGCGGTGCTGAAGTAACTGTTTTGGTTGTCGCGATCGAATTTTCGACTGAGGCTGGTTTGCTCGTACAGCTAGTGATGCTAAAAGCTATCAGGCTACCACAGAAAAGTTGTAAAATTTTCATATCCATTAATGAATGTTGTTGTAAATCGAGAGTGAGTTGGGTTGGAGTGGTTCTATGTGCGATCCTCCAAGGTATAGTTTTAGAAACCTTGGGCGATCTAATTTGAAGATAATACATCACTTGCTAGATCGATACTCTCTCTAAGTTTTAGTAATTTGGCTAATAAAATTTCATTACTTTGCTGGTTAGCAATGCCGTTCGCTATCGACCGTGTTACATCTTCAATGGCTTGATAAGCATCCATATTACCAGCCTTTACCAAATCTGCTGTCTGTCGCCAATATGCCTCAAACTCAGCAAATTCAGTTTTTGCTGCATCTAAGTTATCTGCTTCGATCGCAATTTTAGTCAATTCAACAATTAATTTTAAAACCATCAAATCAGATTTCTCAGATGTAGAGGATCGAGCTATTAAAGCAACAAAAGTTTCTGGTGCGTCAGTGGAATTTGATGCTGGAGTGGCGACCATCTGATAAATATTGGTCATCATTAGCAATAACCGAGCGCGCAACAATTGCCATATTCGCACCATAACTATTGTTGGGGGTGTAGATCGGGGTATGTATCGATCTAGCCTGTTCTAGCGATCGAATACCCAAAGTATATAGAAAAGAAGGAAGGAAGTCGGGAGGAAATGAATAATTCTAAGCTAATGGCAGTTTTACGTGGAAACAACTACCCCGATTTAACTGACTATCAACTCGAATCTCACCTTGGTGCGATCGGGCAATCGACTGGGCAATCGCTAATCCCAAACCTAATCCGCCGCGATCGCCTGCGCCATCAATATCTGCCTGCCAAAATCGATCGAACACCAGTGGCAAGTGTGCCTCAGCGATCCCCACTCCCGTGTCGATAATTTTGACATTAACAGCACCTTTTACCCGATCCATTGTCACCGTTATGGTTCCACCACTAGGTGTATACTTTAAGGCATTATCTAGCAAGTTCCGAAACAGGCGTGGTAGCTGAGTGCGATCGCCATTGACACAAACATGAGATAACAACTTAGAATTGAGGGTGATTTGTCTCTTTTGTGCCTGGGATTCTAGTAATTCCAACAGATCTTCTAAGATTTCGTCGATCGCGATCGGTTGCCGCTCTTGAGAACCGAGATTCACATCCAGCCGAGTTAATAGCAATAAATCTTCAACCAAATAGCGGATTTGCTCGATACCTTTGGAGATTACTTCAATTCGATGTCGATCGACGGGCAGCAAATCTGCTACATCGCTCCGCAGCCCATCAACCTCAATTTTTACAGCGGTTAGGGGGCTGCGTAATTCATGGGAGGCATCAACAGTAAACTGTTGCAGTTGTTGTAAATTCCGTTGAATTGGTTGAAGCGACTGCTGAGTTAACCAGATGCTCCCCAGCCCAGTTAGCCCCAATCCCACAATCCCCCCTAATCC
>NZ_PVWO01000268.1 GCF_003003845.1 Chamaesiphon polymorphus CCALA 037
GGTGGATGGGTGGATGGGTGGATCTTTAAAGGGTAATGGGTAAAGGGTAATGGGTAATGGGTAATGGGTAATGGGTAAAAGAACAATTCTCTCTTCTTCACTCCCAACTCCCTGTCTTGACTGAAACACATGCGGAGGGAACCTCCGCGTGATTTCAGTCGCAACTCCCAACTCCCCACCTAAAACCTAAAGCCTAAAACCTAAAGCCTAAAGCCTTCCTTAAAGCTTTTAGCGATCGACTGTTTCGTACAATAACCAAAATCCAGCAAATTCTTCCACATCGGGACTGGATTGGATGGCAATAAAGTGAACTCCTTTGGCTTGTTGCTTGCTAGCTTCAAAGCGCGCTCCTTCTTGCTGAGTCGCCCCTTCTAAACGGGCTAAAATCCAACTTTCGCTGGCTCCTGTTTCTAGTAATAAAGTAGATTTTGGAGCGGGTTGATAGCGAACTGCGACGATTTCCAATCCTGACATCCAAGCTGCCATCGGTACCGAACGCGGCGAATAGAGGATCAGTCCGGGTATTTGCATTTCTGGAGTCACACCCACCATTTCCAAGGGGAAAGCTTCGCTAAAGCCAATTTGCCATTCGCTCATATCGGCAAACTGACTCGCCACCAGACTTACAAACGTCCACTTTTCACCGAGTAAGGCTTCGGGTAGCGGCTGCGGTGGATCGGAAAACATCTGCACGGAGGCAGTATTTGCGGCTTGATAGTTAGGTTGCAGGGGATAAAAATGCTCCATCCGATCGTCGATCCATTGGTGCAGGGCGATCGTGCGCCGACTGGCTGCGGCAGGAATGCCAATATCCTTGCAGGCTTTGGTAATCATATTGTTCATCTGCCGTCGAAAGAACCGAATCCGTCGGGGCGATTGTTTGGCTTCGAGCATGGCTGCTTGGAGAGCCTCTGCCAACCATAACGAGTTGACTCGATCGCTCGGACAATAACGAGCGAACCGAAACAGGTCGTCAGTCGATCGATCTGTCGTACCTGGACTTTCACATATTAGCAATTCCCAAACTTTTTTTTGTCGCTCATCAACCAGGGGGCGTGAGTAAAAATCGATTTCCCAGATCGCTCCCATGACTTTGTACCGTGCTACTTGCTTTATGATTTTTACATTAATCCCCAATTATCCGCGATCGTAGGACATTAGGGAATAGGTCTTTGGGAAGAAGGGTAGATGGGTGGATGGGTGGATGGGTGGATGGGTGGATGTAATTGAAATTGGCTGTGAGATTTGAGATTGAGCGAATGCTACCTCAAAGATTGCCGCAACAAAACCGCTATGATTATTTATAAGAGCCGAACTTACACCTATAGCGTAACTTCTAGATCGCTATTTACTCTTCACTATCCACTATCTCTGCACTCATCCACTCATCCACTCATCCACTCATCCACCCATCCACCCATCCACCCTTACCTCCATGCTACTTTCTAAAGGATTTGAAATTGAAGTGTACACGGGTACACCCGAAGGAGAGATTGTCGGTTTATCCGATCGAATTGTGGCGGATTTAGATGGGTTTATCATCGAGCCGGATAGTCGCAATGTGGAATATACCACCGCACCGTTTACTTCTTACGATCGATTGTTGTGCGCTCTAGTCTTGCCGCGTCGCCAGTTACGTGCTTATCTTCAGCGGATTGGCAACTATACACTGATTCCTGGCAGCACTCTATCTTTGGGCGGTACGGATACATTTTATCGCTCCGATCCGAGCAATCCCTACCATACTTACATCGAACAGACTTACGGGACTAATGTCGTTACGGCTAGCGTCCATATCAATATTGGCATCAGCGATCCAGAATTATTAATGCGTGCCTGTCGGCTGGTGCGAGTAGAAGCTCCACTATATCTAGCCTTAAGTGCGGCTTCGCCCTTTCTCAATGGCGAACCGACTGGCTACCACTCTACCCGTTGGGGACTCTTTCCCAAAACACCCAAGCATGTACCGCTATTTGAAAGTCACGCCCATCATATCCAATGGGTGAACGAACAGTTAGCTCAAAAGACGATGCAAAATGTCCGCCACCTGTGGTCTGCCGTGCGTCCTAACGGCGATCGCCGCCCCTACAACCTCAATCGCCTCGAATTGAGAATTTGCGACCTAATCATCGATCCGATCGCGTTACTGGCCGTTACGAGCCTGATCGAAGCGAGATTGTGGCAATTAATCTCCGATCCCAATCTCGATCCGTTAACGATGAGCGCGCTATCGTCGCAAGAACTCGTCGAGCTGGCGGATGCCAATGAAATGCTCGTTGCCAAATCTAGTCTCGATGCCACTTTAAGACATTGGCAAGATGGTCGATCGATTACCGCTAGCGAATGGATTGAAGAACTCTATGGCGAAGTTCATCCATTTGCCAAGCAACGCGGCTTTACTTGTTTCCTCTCTCCAGTGAAGAAGATCCTGCGCGAAGGTAATACCGCTCAACAATGGCTGCGGGCGTTCGAGCGCGAACCCGATGCCCGAGCCGTACTCGTCCGCGAGATCGAGCGTGTCGAACAACAGGAACTCGAGTTAGATCGCTATCTGTGTCAAGCTGTGGCATAGGTCAAGCGTCGCTTGCATCCACCATCTCCACTGGCGATCGAGTGGATTTAAATCCGAACATCTGGTTGCGTTGTAGCAGACCGCACAAAAATTAACTATTTGTTAAATAGATTTAAAATTCCAATCGATCGCGCGCTCTTTTCAAATATAAAGAAAATCTATATATTACGAAAGTTGGCAATCTCGCGCTCGAATCGCTCTAGGCTAAGTAGCGTAAGTACTTAAACTATGTTCTTTGTGTAATATCGATCGCCACCCATATTTCTTGACAGCCGATTTTGAATTTATGCCTCAGTTAGTTTTAGTCAATCCCCAAATTCCCCCCAATACCGGAAATATCGCTCGCACTTGCGCCGCTACCCGCACCGATTTACACTTAGTTGGCCCGTTAGGATTTGAAATTACCGATCGCTATCTCAAACGCGCTGGATTAGACTACTGGCCTTATGTTAGCCTCAAAATCCACCCGTCGATCGAGGCATTTATCGAATTTCACCGCCAACAGACTGGACGCTGCGTGGGGTTTAGCGTTCGGGGTAATTGTAGCCATTTTCAATTTCAGTTCCAAGCTGATGACTGGTTATTATTTGGCAGCGAAACTGAGGGCTTACCCGCTCGGATGTTGGAATATTGTGCCGAAACAGTTTATATCCCAATGAGCGAACCCGGTGTCAGAAGTCTCAATCTCTCTGTTAGTGCGGCTATCGGCCTATTTGAAGCCCGCCGTCAACTCAGTGAATCGCTCGGGTAGGTTTGGGACGATCTCCTCTCTGGTGGGGGCTACAGCGCGCGTAGGGCAACAGATGAGGGCATTAGATTACCTACGGTAGGCTACGCCAACGAGTTTGCAACGGTGAGTTAGTCAAATTGCGAACGCTCGATCGCGAGTTTTAGATAAGAAATTTATATCATCCATTCGATCGAATCGCCGAATTCAAATTAGTAATTGCTTATTCGATCGAGCATAAATTTCTATGGTTGCCAGAAAAATAGCGATCGAAGTCACTCAGACTTAAAAGTTTTTAGATGTATTGACACTCAAAATCGACAATCTAAATCTCTCTAGTTAAATATACGGTTGCCGATAGCACGGTTTGTAGTTTAAAGTCTTGTTCAGTAAGGGCTGTAGCGATTGAATTAACTATTTGTTGTCGCGACACCCAGTCTGTAAGCCTGTGTTTGTACCATTAAATCTCTAATTTATTCGTGCAAACATAGCTCGATAATTCTCGCTTCGAGCGAGTCTGCCAGCAGATATCACTAAAAGCTTGCAAATAATTGCATCTTCACTTAAAGTGACTTTAGTGAATCTAGAGCGCAGTCGATCGCCGCGATAAATTATCGTTTTATGGGCTTCGATCTGATGCTTGCCATCAAATGCAAACACCTAAAATCAGTTAGGACTAAATTACCATCGCATCGATTCTTAACTCTGAATGGATCGATCGACACGAGCGGTCAGTTAGTAGTGAGTTAATTTCCAACCACACTCATGCTATTGACTAACGTTGTACTCAATAATAGGAGGTCATTTTTGTTGAAACCCGAAATTACGCAGAAGGTCAAGCTAGCTAATTCCCTGACTGCTCATCAAGATGTATTGGCGAGCCAAGCATCGTCGATCGTTAACCCCGAGCAACCATCGAGTTGGGTCAAGATTGCTTCTCTGTTTGGTAATCATCGGAGCCGCACTTCAACAGTGATGCTTGGATTAGCAGTTTTAATGGGTATCTCTAGCATCCCAGCAAACTATCCCGATACGGTCGCCGCAGCCGAATCAGCTCAAAATGCCATGCAGGTTAGTTCTGAAGCTGAAATTGTCCCTGTAAATAGCAATGGTTATATCAACCAGTTGCAAAGCGATGTCTCCACGATGCAGGCCAAGTATGCCCAACCGTCATCGGTGCTGGTCGCTCAAACAATGCCCCGTACTTATCCCGGATCGGTAGCCAATCGCACAGATACCAACAGTTTACAGTTTAGCGGTGAAGCTTCTGTACCGATCGAAGTAGCACAGCCCAGAACCAGAAGTTTTAATAGACCCGTTGCCACGGCTCGGCCATCTTTTAACGATCGATCTGACTCGGATTATGATTTTGACAATCCAGAAGATCGTCTGCCAGCCACCCGCAATGGGGTCACGAGTATCGGCTTTTCTTGGCCAGCCGCAGGCACGCTCACCTCTCGCTTCGGTCGTCGCTGGGGGAGAATGCACAAAGGTATCGATATCGCAGGCCCAGTCGGCACGCCGATTAATGCTGCTGCTGATGGCGTCGTGATCGTTGCAGGCTGGAAATCAGGCGGCTACGGTAATTTAGTCGAAATCAGACACAGCGATGGTACTACCACCCGTTACGGACATAACAGTCAAATTTCTGTCAGCGTCGGTCAAACCGTCCGTCAGGGTCAGCAAATAGCGCGGATGGGTAGCACGGGACGCAGTACTGGTTCTCATTTACACTTTGAGATTCGTCCTAGTGGCGGTCATGCTGTCAATCCGATCGCGTTGCTTCCTGGCAATCTTTAGGACTGTGGATGTTGCTGTGGATGGCTTTCTCGATAAACCGCCAGTCCAGATCGGGTGTGGAATTGGAGATGGCGATCGCTTGGCGATCTGCGAGCCGATATCAGCCATCGGTAAATCTGTTCGCTCTCCACTGTCTTCTCGGTCATTGGTCTAGAATGTTGGTAGAGTTGCACATAATCTCCATTGGCATCTGGCGGAATATGCCCCCAGCCGAAATATTTAACAAAAAAGTAGCTAAAACAACTTTTTCATGTTATGATAGGATACGTTGAATAACGCGGCTCAATAGCTCAGTCGGTAGAGTAGGGGACTCATAAGCCCTTGGTCGTCAGTTCAAGTCTGACTTGAGCCATATTTTTAGACATACTACCAGTAGTAATTATCCTAACTTAAAAATTTAAGATTAGGTATTACTACTGGTTATTTGTTTACATTTCTGTACCAGTCGAGCTAGCGAGTAGTACAGACCATCCCAACTACCCAATCCCATTGACAGAAACCTCACGATCCGAATTAGAGCTAGTTTGGCAAGGTCAACTCAGCGACCTGGTAACGGCGGTAGCCTGTTCGCCCGATGGCAGAGGTTGGGCGGCTAGTTCGGCAGCAGGCGAAGCGGTCTGGAATGCTGGATTAGACGACCTCATCCCACTCATCACACCAGACACTCACAGCGAAGCGGTACCCACGATCGCCGGACTAGCTTTTAGTCCCGACAGCCGCTGGTTGGCTGCTGGGGGCAGATCTAGACAATTGTGTATTTGGAACTGCGAGGATCCCCATCTGCCACCACAATTAGTTCAGTGCATAGAAATCGGCGCGTGGATCGAGCGGCTAGCATGGCACCCCCACAGCTCGTATTTGGCCGTTGGTACTGGAGTGAGCGCGAGGATCTGGGACATCCGTAACTTTACCCAGATCGCGATCTGGGAATTCGACAAAGCCTCAATTTTCGATTTGGCATGGCACCCAGCAGGAGACTTATTAGCAATAGCGGGATATAAAGGCGTCCAGATTCGATCGATCGCCGATGCCACCGCACCGAGCCAAAGGATCGAAATTGAAACGGCAAGTATTCGGATAAATTGGTCTGATGATGGTCGTTATCTCGCGATCGGTAATCTCGATCGCACCTTGACGATTATCGATAGCGAACATCCGGATCGTCGATGGACATTGCAAGGTTGTCCCGGAAAAATTCGGCAACTTGCGTGGATGGCTGGTACCCCAAACCCATGTCTGGCTGTAGCTAGCGGCAACACGATCGTCTTGTGGCATTTAAATTCGGATGAGATCGGGTGGGATGGTCAACTTCTCGAAGGTCATGAGGGTATTATAGAAGTGGCCATCCCTCATCCTTATTTGCCGATCTTGGCTTCTGGTAGTACTGATGGCTATGTGTGCCTGTGGTCGGCCAGTGGAGATGTCGAACAAATTCTCAGCGAGCGACCGATCGGTAAATATACTACTTTAGGCTGGCATCCCGATGGCCTAGATCTGCTTACTGGCAGTCAAAATGGCTCCCTAGGAGTGTGGATAATACCAGCATAATTACCGATGGGGGTGTAAAAAAACCATGGTACAATCATGGAATTAGAAGCACAACAATGTAGTTTACCCAGTTTCATTTGGTATAGGCAAAGCGAAAATTGTTTGCGAACAATTATCATTACAACTAACCAAACTTTAGGTAACCAGTGGATAGGCAATTCATCTACTAGCGTTGTTCTCTACGCCGATTGACTGAAAAGATGCAGGTCAAATTTCACTCCAACCTCCACCTACAAGCATTAACAGATGTCCCCGAGCGCAGATTTTCTCAAATCGAGCGGGGTGGAAATCGAGCCAGTAGGTGGCAGTAACTAAAATTACCATTACATATTATTTCAAAGATGTTAAAAATTTGGCTTACCTGGTTACAACCCAGTGTTGGTGTGTTGGGAACAGCATTAGTGTTATCTAGCCCCCTCTGCTCCTACGCAGCAACCAAACCAGCAACGGTTCGGAATATTACCAAAGCATCCACGCAGGTCTCCCCCTGGAGTAACTTAAAAGCGAATGGCACTAGGATCGATCGGGAGTTATTGAGTGGCGTTGCGCCTACTCCAGATTTAGCCGTTCGTCAGCTAGCCGTCAATTCGATGGGTTCCAAAGGCTTACCTAGTTTTGCCAACACGAGTACCACCGCCGATATTAGCGGTGTAGCCAACTTCGTAGCACCTTCTGTAAATTGGCAGAAACGCTCGGCCAAAGCAATCAAACCCGTTAAATCCAAACAGGTCAAAAATTCGATCTCCACAGCACTGGAGCGGGCGATAAATCCGCAAGCTGCGAATATTCCAGTTCCAGGACTGTACATTCCAAAAAGTCCCGTTCAGACACCAAAACAGATCGTAGTAGCAGCTAAGCCACAATCGATCGGCAGACCGATTGCGGCAGTACCTGTAGAGATCGGCGCACCCACACCGCTATCGGCGATGATGGCAGCTAAAACATCAGTAGATCCTTTTCCCGTAGTTCGTCCCGAACTGATGGAGAAGTTACAACCGACACAAACATCGGCTAGCGTTCGGACAACTAAAACTGTGGCTGCGACCAAAACTGCTCCCGCACCCAAAATTGCTCCCGCAGTCTCGCCATATGGTTT
>NZ_PVWO01000269.1 GCF_003003845.1 Chamaesiphon polymorphus CCALA 037
GCTTAACAATGGACTTTTCAGATAACAATCTACTAATTATTTACCTAGCTGCATTCTTATCGATCTTAGGTGTTGCAGCATTCTTTGTGCTCAGACAAATTCTGAAGACTCGGAGAATTGAAAGTACTCTCACTCAATTAGAGAAAAAACTCAAAACCGAGCGCGGTACTATTCCCGAATATTACGAGCTAGGCAGTATTTATCTAGAAAAGAGAATGTTTGCCCAAGCACTAACTATGTTTAAGAAAGCCATTAAGCTTGAAGAGTCAGAAGTACCAGAAATGGCTCCTGTCTATAATGCTTTGGGATATGCATATTTCGGTCAAGAACAGTACGATCTGGCTATCCGCAATTATAAAGAGGCCATCAAACTCGAACCAGAATATGTGATGGCGATGAATAATCTCGGCCATGCCTACGAGCAGAAAAAACTCACATCTCAAGCCTTAGCTATTTACGAACAGGTTCTAAAACTAGAGCCAAATAATGAAACTGCCAAACATCGGAGTGAGTCATTGCGCCGTCGCTTAGTCGTCAGCAAGTAATTAATTGATAATTGATAATTGATAACTATTTAGGTAGGGTGGGCAGTGCCCACTCTACTAGCATAGATATCTAGATAATATTCGCAAAATAGGTTTCAGATGTTTTCTCTTTAATAAATATTTGCACCTATTTACCTGGTTAATTATTAATGGTTAAATAGACAGATTACATTTGTTTTAGAGGGAGATTTTAGAGTGTCAGATTTATTAGCAGGACAAGTGGCGATCGTGACAGGTGCATCGAGAGGAATCGGTCGCGCGATCGCATTACAACTAGCGCAAGTTGGCGCGAAAGTCGCCGTCAATTATGCTAGTTCTAGCGGTGCTGCCGATAAATTGGTCGCTGAAATTATCGGTAGTGGTGGTGAGGCAATTGCTGTTGGTGCGGATGTCTCCAAACCGGAGCAAGTTGACGCACTAGTCAGTACGGTGATGGATAAATGGGGACGAATCGATGTGCTCGTCAACAATGCAGGAATTACGCGCGATACGCTGCTGTTGCGGATGAAGTTAGAGGATTGGCAAGCCGTGATCGATACCAACCTCACAGGCGTATTTTCTTGCACCCGTGCGGTGAGTAAAATCATGCTCAAACAAAAGTCGGGCAGAATTATCAATATTGCTTCAGTAGCCGGACAAATGGGCAATCCCGGACAAGCAAACTACAGTGCGGCTAAAGCTGGTGTTATCGGCTTTACCAAGACAGTAGCCAAGGAATTATCTACGCGGGGAATTACTGTCAATGCGGTAGCACCAGGGTTTATCACCACCGACATGACTAACGATCTCAAGGCGGAGGGGATTTTGCAATTCATTCCGCTCGGGAGATACGGAAAACCCGAAGAAGTTGCGGGAATGGTAAGATTTTTGGCAGCAGATCCGGCGGCGGCATATATTACCGGACAGACATTTAATGTCGATGGTGGAATGGTAATGGCGTAGTCAGCAATCCAATCTCCACTTCTTGGAGATTGGATTCGATAGCCAACCCGATTCTCGATCGATAATTCCGAGTATCTTTTAGGCTTAGGGGTTCGATCGATCGAGAGATTGCTGGATTTTTCTACCGAGCTAGCTGCTTGATGATGGCTTTTGGACGGCAATGTACAAAGTGCCAAAAGTCTGTTCGGTTAATAATTCGGTATCGGTAGTTTTTAAGTCACCTGAGAGGATTTGTGGGATAGTGCCAATACCGACAATCTCAAACCCGACAGATTTTAATTCGGCATAGGCTTCTGAAATCCGATACCAATAGACATAAGGAGATCGATCTAGTAGTGTCGATTGAAGATTAAATTTACCACCGAGCACTATCCACGGTAAATATTGAATACTCAAAGTGTCGCCTCTCAATTTTCGCAGTGCTTTGAGATATGCTACATATAGTGAGAATGGGAACTTCGAGCTGCGCCACTCAAAATTTAGGAATGAAAATAAGCCGATTCCACCTGGCTTGAGAATCCGCAAAGATTCTTGCATTGCTTTCAATCTATCTGCGGATTCAAGCAAACACAGAATCTGTTGCAAGTAAAGAATTTGGTCGAAGCTATCGTCTGGATAAGACAATTGCACTGCATCTTGAACTTGAAAATCAATATCTCGATCGGGATTTCTAGCGATCGCCGCCTCGATTAATTCTGGAACGTTATCGTATCCAGCTAGAGCGGTAAACCCCATTTCTTTCATATTCAGCAGGATTCTACCGCCATTGGTACCTGCTTCAACTGTTTTTAGGTGTGGCTGAAGATATTTTTGAATCATATATTTTTCTTCTGCAAATATATGTTCGATTTCGATCCAAGTCGAAAACTCAACGCTACCAAATAAATCTTTGTTACTAATAGATGATGTCATGACAATAGCAGTATAAATTTTGAAATCGCTCGATTGTAATTAGGTAGCGTCAAAGAAAATCCATACAAAACTAGACTGAGCGATGAGAAACTCAGTCACTGCAACGTTATTATGCATGGTCGATCTTTGAGATTTAATTAAACCCAGTTACCTAATTTCCATACTTTCACTCACAGATTCAAGTAATCGAGCGACTGGTAAAGACGCAATTATTGATATTTATTAGATGTAAGTATACCAAGCTTCAAAATATTTCGATGTATATTCGATCGCACTCCTCAACATCGACATCTAAGTATTTAACTGTAGTTGAAGACCCAAAATTAGCCGCACGCGCTGGATCTAGCCATTTCCAATTGCCGATCCCCTGACTTTCGCAGCAAGTCTCTCGATCGAACGCTCGAATTGAGATCCAACTTTTTAGCCAGATAGACTATCTCGCTAATATCTAGCATTCAATATTTATTTGCTGACTACTGACGGTAATAATTAGTTCGTTTTCGTATGCTAAATTGCTAAAAAAAGGTGCCACGATCTCCAGAATATCTGGCGATTGAAAGTGTTCGGGTTTGGTTTCGGGATGTGGATAGTAAATTAAAGCATCTAATACTAAATCGACCGCTAGTAAAATCTGGCAATCAAAAAATGAAAAGTCTTCGGCAGGATCGTTTGGCGACCATTTTACCTGTTTAAATGTATATTTGGCCTGTTTGACTGCATACTTGCATGGAGCGATCGATAGATTAATAGTGCCTGGAAAATATCCGCTCAGATCCAGTCCGCGATCGCGAAAAAAGGGTTTTTGCATTTCGATCGTCCCTTGCGGAAAGCGGGGATTTCCAGCTTGTCCCGATGCGACTCCATACCCTTTTTTGACACAACCTTTGACTTTTATCCGATCGCTCATGAGAGTGTATTTTTTAGATATGAAAGTGTGTATTGCTAAATAACACTGACTGGATATGCCCGCACTGCGGCATCTACCGTTGCAATTGTCAGACCATTTTGTAGGGCTTGACAAATAAGCATTCGGTCGAATGGATCGCGATGTAATGATGGTAATTTAGCTAATTGAGTCACACTAATTTCATCGAGATCGAGGCTAAGAATTTGATGAAGATTGCGCTGTCTTGGCAAATAGGTTTCAGGAGGTTCTGGAAAGGGTAGCTTACCCAACTGGTGCTTGACAATGGCTTCCCACACTGAAACAGCACTGAGATAAACCTCATTATCTGGATCTCGAATGGCATCCCGAACATCTGTTGCTAACTGAATATCTCCACTGATAAACCATAGAAATATATGTGTATCTAGCAAGATTCTCATTTGCCCTCAAATGCACTTAGCAAATCTTCTGGCAAAGGAGCGTCGAAATCATCTGGAACGGTAAACTCACCCGCACATAAACCAAACGGTCGTAGTTGTTTGCTACTGGTAATAGGTTTAATCTCAGCGATCGCTTTATTAGATTTAATAATGACTAACGTTTCACCTGCTTCTACTCGATCGAGATATTTGAGCGGATCGTGTTGAATTTCATCGATAGTTACATTTACCATCAGTCGTTCCTCTCTATTTTATTTTTTTGATTGTCTTCTACGCTAAAATCGCTATCTCGATCGTTAATATATGATTATCCTATTGTAAATACAGGATCGTGAATTATCTTCTCATTATTTTTGGCCGATCGCACGATTCTCGTAACGAGACGCTGTGTCACGGCAGGCTACGCCAACGCGGTCGCTTGTTTTTAGACAGGATTCAAATCGCTTAAAACTGAGTAGACTTGACGCTGCTCGAATAGCTCTAACAGGTTACTTTCGATTTTACCTGCGGTGGCTTCTTGATGCAAAATAGCTAAGGTTCGATCGAGTGATAAACGCGGTTTGTATGGTCGATCGCTAGCTGTTAAAGCATCATAAATATCGGCGATCGTCATAATCTGCGATTGGACGGGAATATCGATCGCAGTTAAGCCTCTGGGATAACCACTACCGTCTAATTTTTCGTGGTGGGAGCCAGCAATTTTAGGGACATTTTGGAGATGTTTCGTCCAAGGGATTTTGCGTAAGAAATCGTAAGTATGACTGACATGAGATTCGACTACCAAGCGTTCGGCGGGGGTGAGCGAACCTCTGGGAATTAGCAGTTGTTCGATTTCGGCGGGGGTGAGTAACGGTTGTAAATTGCCGTCGAGATCGCGATAAGTATATTGGGCTAATTGCTGAAGATCGGTCACGATCGTATCTAATTTTTCGGCGAATTCGATCGTGAGTACGACGTCGGGTTGATTGAGTTTATTGAGTAATTCCCAATAAGATTGTAAGCGATCGAGTTTGGCTTGCAATTCGAGATCTAGCTGTTGTAAATGGCGGCAATGGAGACAATTATCGCCTGCTTGATGGCGATCTGTTAGCGGCGGATTTAATAAATAGGCGCATTTTTGTTCGGCAAATTCCAATTCCCAGGTGCGGCGGAGCAGATTGAAGCGGTGACTGAGTTCGGTAAGTTGATGGGGATAGAGTTTTTTGCCTTTTTGGACGATCGATTCGGGGATGCTAATTTTACCAAAGTCGTGGAGGAGTGCTGCATAGCGGATTTCTTGGATCTGACGATCGTTAAACCGGAGCGCGGCGAGAATTCCAGATTCGACACTATTGACTTCCTGACTCAGCCGCACGCTTAATTTGGCAACGCGCTCGGAATGTCCAGCGGTAGTCGGATCGCGGCTTTCGATGACTTGTACGGAGGCGGTAATAAATCCGGCAAATAGCTCCTCGATACTTTCTAAAAGATGATTGCGCTCGATCGAAATTGCCGCTTGAGAAGCCAGCGAGCGAATGATTTGCTGTTCCCACTCAGAATAGGGTTGCGTCACCGAAAGCGCATTTTCGGGCGTAATTTGGATATCTGCTTTGAGCTTGCGATCGATCAATTGCAACACGCCAATTGTCTCGCCTTCGCGATTTTGCATTGGAATTACCAGCACCGACACCGTGCGGTAATCAAACTCTAGATCGAAATGGCGATCGAATTTATAAGGGACGTTACTACCCAGTGCATAAGCATCGGGAATATTCAGACTTTCCCCTGTAATTGCCACATATCCCGCCAGACTTTCTAAATTTAGGGGGAGACTCGCCGACTGGAACGAAATATGGGGGCGCGAGTCATTCTGCGCGGCTTTAAAAATCAACTTTGGCTCGCCGTGAGTGCGATCGATCGAATAGACACTTCCCGCATCGCTACAAGTAATTTCCCGACTTTTAGATAAAATTAAGTCGAGCAATTCTGTTAAATTAAGACAATCTGATAGTGCCGTCCCGATCGATAATAATTGTTCGATCGTTCTCCGTTCGGCGGCGATACTGGTAAATGAATCTAACGATGTCATCCTCAGATCGGCCAAGCTGCTATCTCCGTGAATAAATTTAGGACTGGAACTTTTCACCATTGATTTGTGATGTAGACAGCTTCGCTCGCGAGTTGATTAGATTCTACCCTAAGTCTATTTAGTGTGGTGGGACATCGATCGTTATAAGTAGTCTCGTCTGTGGCGAGCTATAACGATCGTGACGAGTGATTTAGGCGATTTTTACCTTTTAATTATATCAAGCCCAAAGATATTGCTAAAATTACCACTAATATGCCGCTAACGATCGATAACCAAAATCTCCTCGATACCCAAATTGTGGCCGTAACTGTGTATACAGATCGCGCTTTAGTCACTCGTTAAGGGCAAATTAGTTTGATGGGCACAGAGCGCGAATTGACTGCGAGCAACTTACCCACCACGCTCGATCCAGAATCCATTCGCGTCAGTGGTAAAGGTAGCGTGGGCGTCAAAATTCAGGGCGTCACTACCGATCGCCAATATACCACCGAACCCGTTGCCGAGCGGATCGCCCAACTGACAGCTCACATCGACAGCTTAGGAGCCGACAAACGCCGCATTCAGTCGCAAATCGATACTCTCAAACTCCAATCCAACTTCATTCAAGGCTTGCGCGAGAAGACTCAAGAATCATTTTCCCGCAGTCTAGCCCGCCAGCAAATCGGCCTAGAAGACACTCAAAACTTCCTGGACTTCATAGGGACTAAAACCAACGAATACGCCGTTGCAGGGGAAGATTTGCGCCAGCAGCAGCAACAAATCGATAAGCAGCTTCAGAGCTTGCGGTTGCAACTAGAGGAAGTCGAGACACCTTATAGCAAAGAGAGTTATGAGGTAAAGATCGCCATCGAACCCGCTGGAGCTGGCGACTTTCAACTAGAATTGAGCTACGTCGTCACGCGCGCGCATTGGACGCCACTCTACGATCTGCGCGTCCAAAGTACGAGTAAAACCATTCAACTCAATTATCTGGCCGAAATATTCCAAACCACAGGTGAAGATTGGACGAATGTCAGTCTGACTCTCTCCACCGCCAAACCAGGATTGGGCACTCTTCCGCCAAAATTAGATCCTTGGTATATCGATATCCCAGCACCAACGATGATGCGTCAAAGAAGTATCGCATCCAAATCAGCAGACATGCTCGAAATTTCGGCGGCTGCTCCTGCTCCAATGATGGCGACGATGGCTGCTTTCGAGCGAACGGAAGAACCGATCGAATATATCGCCGAAACCGTCGTTGCGGAAGTATCCCAACAGGGCAGCGTAGTGACATTTCAGCTCGGCGGTGGTGGCAATATTCCCAGCGATGGCAATCCGCACAAAGTGACGATTTTTAACGACAATTTCCCGTGCCAATTTGAATATATTGCCATGCCGAGATTGGTAAGTTTTGCCTACTTACAAACCAAAGCCAAAAATCGCGCCGACGGTGCGACATTATTACCAGGTAAGGCAAATATTTTTAGAGATGATGTGTTTGTCGGTACTAGCAATTTAGAAAATACCGCACCCGGACAGGAATTTAAGCTTAATTTAGGTATCGATGAAGGAATTAAAATCGATCGAGAGTTGAGCGAACGCCAAGTCGATAAAACTTTCCTGGCTGGCAATCGCCGGATTACATATGCTTATCGGCTCACTGTGACAAATTTACTCAATACACCTACTCATATCCAAATTAGCGATCTCATCCCCCACAGCCGCACCGAACAAATTAAAGTAAAACTACTCAAAATCGCACCGCAAATTCAACCGGGAGAATTAGGTCGATTGGCATGGGAACTCGATCTACCAGCTAATAAAAAAACCGAAATTACCTATCAATTCTCGATCGAACATCCCGAAGGCGTGCGGGTGCAAGGGTTGGATATTTAAGAAGGGGTAATGGGTAATGGGTAATGGGTAATGAGTAATGGGTAATGGGTAATG
>NZ_PVWO01000270.1 GCF_003003845.1 Chamaesiphon polymorphus CCALA 037
ATTGTATTTTTATAACTAAAAACCTCCTCTCGTCTCAGCTCTAATCCCTATCCACAGCCAGATCGGTTATCTTGATGAGTATGAGAAACTGAGAATTGGTTGGGAGAAGATCTTGATGGAAATAGAGCGTGCTGAGGCAATCGTCAAAGAACTTTTAGCTCCAAAATACCTAAATCCACCTCAGCAAATGGTATTTAGGGCGGCTTGGGCGGGTCGCTCTTATCGCGATTTGGCCGCAGCCGCTGGGTACGACTTTAACTACATCAAAGGCGTCGGCGCGCAAGTATGGCGGATGTTATCCGCAGCGACGCAGCAGAAAGTCTCTAAAACTAATTTTCGGCAGATAATCGAATCATTTGCTAACAGCATCGATCCATCACCGAGCGCAGCAGAGCCAATCTACCCACAAATCGACTGGGGCGAAGGGATGGATGTCTCGGCATTTTATGGACGGGAATTAGAACGCGATCGATTACATCGCTGGCTGGGCAAAGATCGCTGTCGGCTGGTGGCAATTTTGGGCATGGGTGGCATGGGTAAAACGACCATCGCGATCGAATTGGTTCAAGAATTGCAAGCCGCCATGCGTAATGTGGGAGACAATGGCGCGCCCGAAAATCCCGATCGGTTTAGCTATATTTTGTGGCGGAGTCTCCTCAATGCGCCACCTCTCAAAGAATTACTCCCAGAATTAATCCGCACGTTGATTTTATCGCCACGGTTGAAAACCAGTTCTAGTGCGACGGGACGGCAATTGACAAGCGATCGATTGCAATTGGAACTAATGCCCAAAACAGTAGCGGGGCAAATTGAATTGTTACTCGAAATTTGCCAGCAGCATCGCTGTCTGATTGTCTTAGACAATGGCGAATCGATTTTTCAGGCTGGGGCGCGGGTGGGACAATATCGCTCTGGGTATGCCGATTATGGCGATTTATTTAGTACGTTAGGACGGATGAATCATCAGAGTTGTCTATTACTTACCAGTCGCGAAAAACCGACGCAAATCAGTCAACTTGAAGGCGTCGATGCCAAAGTCCGCACCCTGATGCTACCGGGATTGGATGCGATCGCCGGACAACAAATTTTTGCAGATCGTGGGTGTAAGCCTGTAGTCCCGTTGGAATGGGCGGAGGTCGATCGTTATTGTGGCGGCAATCCGTTGGCTTTTCAACTGATTGCGGCGGCAGTGCAGGAAGTGGCGGATGGCGATGTAAGTGAAATTTTCCCCCACTTGCGAGCCAATAAGTTAGGTTTTGCCGATATTCATATTTTGCTAGAGCAGCAGTGGGAACGGTTGACATCGGAGGAACAGCAGGTAATGTACTGGCTGGCGATCGGTCGCGAACCAATGTCGATTGCCGATTTGGAGATAGCACTACATCCAGCGTGGAATCGCCAGCCTCCAGGCAATCTAGAGCAGATCGAGCCACAGAGCAGTCTGGGCAATTCATCGTTACTCACAGTACTTCAGTCGCTCCGGCGGCGGAGTATTATCGCCACTTCATCCGGGATCGTTGGGATAGCCTCTACTCTGGAAAATCGGGGCAAACAGCACTGGTCGTTACAGCCGATGGTGATGGAATACGTCACGAGTAAATTTGTCGATCGGATTTGCACGGAGATGGAGCGGGAGCAACCGTTGTTGCTCAATACGCATCCGATCGCCCAAGCCAATGCTAAGGAGTATCTGCGGCAAGCACAATTACGACTGATTGTCAAACCCACACTCGATCGACTGCGTACTAGTATTGGCAATCCGCAGCAGATCGGCCAGCATCTGCGCCGCATCCTCGCTGACTGGCAAGAGCGCAATTCGTTGCAACCGGGATATTTTGCGGGTAATATCCTCAATTTTTTAATCGATCTCAAACTGGATCTGACCGATTTAGACTGTGCGGAGTTGGTAATTCAGCAGGCATATTTAGTCGGTAGCGATTTAGCGGGGGTCAATTTTACCAATGCACACATGTTCGATTGCGCTTTTACTCAAACTTTTAGTAGCGTACTAGCGATCGCCTATCATCCCACTGCCGATACTCTCGCCGCTAGCGATAGCAATGGCGATATTCGGCTCTGGTGCGTTAGCGACGGCCAATGTTTGCTGACTTGTTCGGGACATACCAATTGGGTGCGATCGATTAAATTTAGTCCCGACGGTAGGTATTTAGCCAGCTCTAGCGACGATCGGACGATCTCGATCTGGGATTTGCAAGATGGTGGCGTCTGCATAAAAACGCTCGGCGAGGGCATTCATAGCTTGGGAGTGAGTTTTAGCCCCGACGGTCGCTATTTAGCCAGCGGCAGCACAAATAATATTATTTACTATTGGGATCTGCACGCGGGGAAATGCGTGCGTCAATTTGCAGGGCATCAACATTGGTCGATGTCCATCTGCTTTCACCCCCAAGGACACAAATTAGTCAGTGGTAGTGCCGATGGTACCGTGCGGATCTGGGATATTGTCAGCGGTAAATGCGAACGAGTCTACAACGGCCACCAAAACTGGGTCACAACCGTCGATTATAGTCCCGATGGTCAAACTATCCTCAGTGGCAGTCTCGATGGCACCTTGCGCCTCTGGGATGCCATAGCCGAGACAGATGCTCCGGCGGAGAAGTTAGCAGCTTGTCGGCTGGTTTTAACCGGACATGGAGATGAAATTTGGTCGGCGGGATTTAGTCCGGATGGAACGCGGTTTGCGAGTGCGGGCGTCGGGGGATTGTTGCGGATTTGGCGGACGACTGACGGTCACTGCCTGCATCATTTAGAAGGACATCACGATCGGTTGTGGTCGGTAGCATTTCACCCACAGGGACATCAACTTGCCAGTGGTGGGGAAGATCGGACGATTCGGTTGTGGCAAATTAGCGATGGGAAATGTTTGCAAGCCCTCAATGGCTACACCAATTGGTTTCGATCGATCGCCTGGAGTCCCGACGCCCAAAAGCTGATTACCGCCAGTCGCGATGCTCTAGTCCGGGTGTGGTCGATCGCAGATCGGACTTGTACCGCACAATTAACCGGACATAGTAAGTCTGTAACTGCGGTGGCTGCCGATCCTCAAGGTCGGACTTTTGCCAGCAGTGGCGACGATCGCACGATTAGAATTTGGGATGCTCGATCCTTGAGCTGCGACCAAATTTTGCGCGGACATCAAGGCGGAATTCTCGCGCTAGCTTATAGTCCGAATGGCCGCTATCTAGCTAGCGGTGGTAGCGATTGTAGTATTAGAGTCTGGGATACCCAAAGGTGGCGGTGTCTGTCCGTTCGCACCGGACATACCGATCGCATCGGCGGTCTAGCCTATCATCCCACACTCGATCTGCTTGCTAGTGCGAGTGAGGATCGGACGGTTAAAATCTGGAATTCGCACGATAAAACGCCAGTGCAGATATTCTCCCAACATACCAATCGCGCGATCGCAGTTGCTTTCGATCCGTGCGGCACAATTCTGGCTAGCGGCGGGATGGATAGTCAAATCTTGCTCTGGGATATCGAAACTGGAGAGCTATGTCATACGCTTGCCGGACATGACGGCTGGATTTTATCGCTAGCATACAGTCCCGATGGTAAATGGCTATTTAGTGGTGCATCTGACTACACCATCAAAATTTGGTCGATGGAAACTGGACTATGCACCGATACGCTCGCTGGACATCAAAGCTGGATCTGGTCTGTAGCGGCTAGTTCGTGCGCGAGGTATTTAGCCAGTGCCAGCGAAGATGAAACAATTCGGCTCTGGGATTTGAATGATGGTAATCTACTTTCTACTCGTCGCGCCCACCGTCCCTATGAGGGCATGAATATTACTGGAGTTCAAGGATTGAGCAAAGCCCAAATTAACGATCTCAAAACGCTAGGAGCACAGGATTAGCGATCGATAACGAAGGCAGAAAGTAAAATCGGTAGGGGTAATTCATGAAGCGAGTGAAATCACGCGGAGGTTCCCTCCGCATGTGTTTCACTCAAGACATTACCCCTACCGATTTTGCCGCAATTGACAGTAAGATACTTGTCAAGTCAGTCAGATAACTTCACCGACCTTCAAGCCAATCTTAATCGGTAGCTTTCGATCGACAATCGCCAGCTATCAATTCTCAATTCTCAATTCTCAATTATCTAAGCTCCCATCAAGCCGTAGGCCGACATCCGCATAATTTCGCCAGTATTGAAGCCGATATTGCTCAGAGCTTCACCGTAGGCAATCATAAAGTCTTCAACTAGGGCATCCTTTTCCATCCCCAACACCTTGGCATCTTTGGCGACATTATTTAACATCTTCCACACCAAGGGGAGATTTTGACGGTTGGCAGTTTGCAGCTCGACTTTGGACGCTTCAAAGTTGTCTTGGAGCCAAACTTCGCCAAAATTGAGGTGCATGTATTCATCTTTGACTACCGCCTCTGTAATCTTTTTGGCGAACTCATCCGCAACTGGAATGTAGATGTTGTAAGCCGCGATCGCAAAACACTCGATAATCAAAGATTGGATCAACAGACAAGTGACGATATTGCCAGCCGCCGCCGCAACTTGAAAGTTGTCGTGAAGTTGGGCAAAAAATTCTTTGGCGAAGCCCAGGTCGGGAGTTACCTCTAAGTTCCGCGCACAGGCTTCAAACCCCTTCTTGTGGCGCAGTTCCATTTTGGATAACTTGACTAGATCGTCCTGGAAATCTGGCAATAAACCACTTAGTGTAATATAGTTTTCATGCGCTTCCTGTTCGCCTTCGATCACGATCGCATCGATCCGACTGTAGGCATCTTTGTAGATTTCACTTGTAAAGTTAAGTTCCAAACTGGCTGCCATCTGCACCATGAGTTCGATTTCTCCTATGGGTCCGAATATTATTTAATTTTACGCAGCCGCTAAGGGGCTGTTCCTTTGTGTAAAGATGTAACGTTACTGTAATCTTTTGCTGGCTAATCTAAAGATTTGTTTTTATTTACAAACTTTACTATCTTAACCGATCCCAGACCAAAACCGTGCATAAGTTATCCGATTCTGACTATTTTCGATGGTGGCAAGTTTTAAACTGGTTGCTCCTATTCATTGGGGCTAGTCTAATGATGGCACCGCTAGCAGTGGTTGTCATCACCTCGCTTACTCCAGTTGGGGCGACGGCTAGTGGTTTTAGCCTCCCCGATCGACTCGCATTTGCCAATTATCAAGCGGCTTGGAGTCAAGGTAACTTTCTCCTCGCTTTTGCTAATTCCACATTTGTAGCCCTAGCTGTGACTGCGGCGCAGATTTTTACCTCCGCGCTGGCAGGTTATGCCCTCGCCCGTCTAAAATTTCGGGGTCGTCAAGCCTTGCTCTTGCTGGTACTAGCTACCCTGGTTATTCCATTCCAACTTTTAGTCATTCCGATTTTTTTGATCCTAAAGTGGGGACACCTGCTCAATACATATAGTTCCCTAATTCTCCCCAGTGCTGCAAGTGGTTTTGGGATTTATTTACTGCGGCAATTTTTCTCGACCATTCCTGTCGAACTCGAACAAGCCGCCAGCCTCGACGGTGCCAATCGGTTGCAGATTTTGTGGCGGATCGTGCTGCCATTATCGCGCCCCGCACTGGTAACGCTGTTTTTGTTTACTTTTATCGGCGAGTGGAATGACTTATTTAAGCCGCTGATTTTTACGACCCGTCCCGAATTGCGTACCGTCCAACTGGCTCTGGCTGAATTTCAAGAACAATTTACCAATAGTTGGCAACTAATGATGGCCGCAGTTGGCATTGCGACTGTGCCGATTGTCGTGTTATTTCTGCTCGGACAAAAGCAGTTTATTCAAGGTGTGGCGAATACGGGGATTAAAGAGTAGGAGTTGGGGGTTGGGATTTTGGATCTCGGATCTCAGATTAGTAAGGCCAACGGGCACTCGATCGACACATGTTCGCGGGGATGCGTTTTCCAATCTGTAGGGGCAATTCATGAATTGCCCCTACAGATTGGAAAACTTACCACCACCCAAATCCTTGCAAAATTAGCAACTACTCGATCGACATATTACCAGTTGACATCGATCGATTTTTCGAGTTAGCATAAAAGTATGGGTAGATTGCCTAAATCTTATTAATTTACCAAAACCTTCAACTACTAACGACTGCGGCTGCTGAAAACCCAGTCAACCTATACAAAGAAAATTGCCAAAACCAGAAGTGGTATTGGCGACAGGTTTTATGCAGCAGCCAAAGAATACTCATCGACTCCTCCGCGCACTAGCAAAGCAAGGATTGGATGTAAGTTACGACAATAATATTTATACAGTACGCCTCAACGATGCTCTGTCAGAGCAACCGAACCAGCGACAAGAATTACCCATCGCCGAAGTTCTGCTACCGCCAGATTTTCCGATCGAAGGCAAAGCTTTTCAACAACTCGCTCGCCTGACAACACTCGCCCATCCTGGTGGGGGTAGTGTCACTCGTGCCTTTGCGACTCCCGATTTCCATCCCGGCGATACCGGAGTCGCGATCGGTTCGGTAATTCAAACCGAGGGAATGGTCGTCCCCGCAGCCGTCGGTAGCGATATCAATTGCGGAATGCGGCTGCATACGATCGATCTGAGCCTTGCCGATTTTCTCGCCCAGCGCGATAAATTTGTGGCATTGATGAAAGGAGACTATCTGCTCGGCACTCGCGACATCACCATGACAGCAGCCGCCAGTCGCGGCATGTTTGCTGACGGCATACCGGGCTGGCTGGAGCAGATGACAAAACAGCCAATGGGAAGTGTGGCTAGATCGGATTTCGCGCAACTATGGCAAGAAATAGATCGCGTTCAATTTCTCGGCTCGATGTGTGGAAATGCGCGTTGGGCACCGAGCGAACTCACACCAGCAGCAGGATTAGTACGCGATGGTGACTTGGGTACGGTTGGCGGCGGCAATCACTTCGTAGAAATCCAAGAAGTCATCGAGATCCGCCATCCTCGCCTCGCCTATGAATCCAACATCAAAGTCGGACAACTGGCGATCGCGATTCACTCCGGTTCGCGAACTGTAGGTAAATATATCGGTGGCATGTGGCGCGATCGAGCTAAAGCCGCCTGGCTCAAGGGTTGCCCCTTTCCTCAATCCGATCTGTTTTCGCTGTCTACCACTACCCATCCCGATTTAGTCGCCGAATATCTCGAAGCCGAAGCTACAGCGGCTAATTACGCCTTTGTCAATCGGTTAATTCTGGCTGAATTAATGCGACTGCGATTGCGGGAAGTCTATGGTGACATCGCCGCGCCATTGGTGTGCGATCTCCCCCACAATCTGACTTTTCCCCACAAGAATGGTTGGATCGTGCGTAAGGGTGCCTGTGCCGCAGCCGCAGGGCAATTACTGATTACACCCGGTTCGATGGGGACGCCTTCCTATTTATTATCGGGCTTGGGTAACGATCGCTATCTCAACTCGGCGTCGCACGGTGCGGGTCGATCGATTTCCCGATTTGAACTCACCCGCGCGGGTGCTAACTACACCGAGTCAGATTTAGGTTTGACCGCAGTAGATTGCATCACCTTAAGAAACGAACGCCGGATTGAAGAAGCTCCAGCCGCCTACAAGTCGATCGATCGCGTCATTGATACCCAAGTAGCCGCAGGCACGATCGAAGTAGTCGCTAAAATGCGCCCGATTCTCACCTTTAAGGCGTGAACTACCCCGCCCTGCACAATCGCGCTTACGCGCTCATGTGCGAGGACGGAGCTTCCGACTTCGAGGGCGACCG
>NZ_PVWO01000271.1 GCF_003003845.1 Chamaesiphon polymorphus CCALA 037
TAGCTAAAGATTCCATCCTATTTTGAATAATGTTTTTTGCTCTCGATCGCCATATCATACATCAATTCAGCAACGCCGAAAATGCAATTACGGAAGTCGCCGATTTACCAGCTAATAGCCCCTATAAAGGTAATGCTTTAGATTTATTTTTATCGCTTAAACTAGAACTAGAGTCGAAACAAAGTATCGAGCCAGAGGAGCGAAATTTAGCCATGAGACTATCTGCACTGTATATCGAGAAGCTTCAAGAGGCTCAACAAGTTGGTCGCCAGGAGGGTCGCCAGGAGGGTCGCACAGAAGAAGGACAGGCTTTAATTTTGCGGCAATTGACTCGACGAGTGGGAAATGTGCCGATCGAGGCGGAAAATAGGATTAAGGCTTTATCACTGGTGCAGTTAGAGGATCTAGGTGAAGCTTTGTTAGATTTTACCAAGATGGGGGATCTATTAGTTTGGTTGGATGGCAATCTGAATGGTTAATTAGATCGATCCGGCAAGGCAAGATCCCCGACTTCTTCGAGAAGTCGGGGATCTGGGTTAGCCTGCTAGCTCAATTATAATAAACTCTATTTTTGTGCTTCTTGAACAATCTTGTAACAACCTTGATGTGCAGCAACAGCAGATCCTGCGGTTACTGCAATACCTGCCCCTGTAAGAGCAGCAGGTGATGTCTTAATAGCACCTGCAACTCCACAAGCTACGGGGAAAGCTTTTCTAGTGAATCTGCCACCAGCCGAATTTGGATTAGTTGGATCTATTTTTCTGCCAAATTTACTTACGTCACTGTTTCTAGCGGTAGGATCCAGCTTTGGAAGATTTTTTTTAAACCAGTTCGCATGAGCTGGTTGCTCCATAATAATTCCACCAAAAAGAGGTAAAAATAAACCTAAAGCTAATACTTTTTTCATTACATATTTCTCCTAAAGAAATTAATTTTGACTAGAGTAAGGATTTTTTTGGTAGAGAGTGTTAAACATGTTTATCTTGAGAGTTGATGGGAACATGTTTGAATCTCACTTTTCAAAGATAACCTCGCTAGATCGAATCGTCGGTATGAAAAAGTGACAAAAAGTAACAAGTTATCCTCGATCGATCTAAAGTCATGTAAATCTTCTGCCAGATAAATTACAATCCGCGCTACCAAATCGAGATATACTACTTCTATATCACTACAGGTCGCCCCTACATGACCGGACAAGAAGCTCTCCGAATCATCGATCGATTGCTCGAACAGCATCAACGCGGCTCGCTCAAAACGATTCAAGCCGCGATCGTGTCTCAAGTTTGGAAAGGTGATTCATATCAGCAGATCGGCAGAGAACTAGGTTATGAGCCGGAATATATTAAGCAAGTAGCATCCCATTTATGGCAATTGCTTTCGGCTGTGGTTGGACAAAAAGTTTCTAAAAGTAATCTTTGCTCGATCCTTCAGCAGTACCAAACATCGTTAACGATTACGAATTGGGGGGAAGCGATCGATATTTCGCATTTCTATGGGAGAGTAACAGAGCTAGCAACGCTCGAACAGTGGATTGTCGATCGTCGTTGTCGGTTGGTGGGGATTCTCGGCTGGGGGGGAATTGGCAAGACGGCTCTGTCGGTGAAATTGGCACGACAGGTGGAGTCGCAGTTTGAGTATCTGGTGTGGCGGAGTTTACAGCACGCGCCGACGTTGAAGGATTTGCTCGATGAAATCTTGCCGATTTTAGTGGGTGCAGAGGTACAGGAGAGTTCGCTGGGGTTGTTGATGGAGCGGTTGCGTCAGCAGCGATGTTTGTTGGTGTTGGATAATGTCGAATCGATCTTACAATATGGCGATGCGCGGTGTACTTATCTACCTGGTTATGAAGCTTATGGTGAGATGTTCGATCGCATTAGCGACGAACGACATCAGAGTTGTCTGGTACTGACGGGAAGGGAAAAACCTCACGGAATCGTGCAACGGGAAGGGGTGAATCTACCAGTGAGATCGATCCAATTGACTGGACTATCGATCGCCGACGCTCACCATATTTTAATCGATAAGGGTTTGGAATCTCCGGTTGTCAAGTGCGAAAACTTGATTGATTATGTTGGTGGTAATCCGCTGGCTCTCAAACTTGTCGCTACTTCAGTTAGCAATCTTTTTAGTGGCGATATCGAGTCATTTTTGGCGCAAGGTGCGGGGGTATTTAGCAATCTTCAAGATTTATTAGCGCAACAATTCGATCGGTTTTCACCGTTGCAACAACAGGTGATGTACTGGTTGGCGATCGATCGCGAAGGAGTCACCCCGACTCAATTACAAGCGGAATTTGTGCCAGCGACGAGTTTACCGACATTACTCGAAGCTCTCGAAACACTCAAAGATCGATCGTCGATCGAAACTACCGAGCGGGGTTTGACGCAACAACCCGTGATTATGGAATATGTTACCAATAGATTTATCGATCGGATCGAGCGGGAAATTATTACTGGAGAATTGGAGCTATTTAGAACCCATGCTCTGATTGAAGCTGAAACCAAAGATTACCTGCGGGATGCCCAAATCCAACTCATTTTACAGCCGTTAATCGATCGATTATTAACGCACTTTACCGATCGATATCACCTCGAATTGCATCTTCGCAACATCCTGACTACCTTACGTCATCAAACCGACAAAATTGGTGATTATGCGGCGGGAAATCTGCTCAATTTATTTTGTCACCTCAAAACCGATCTCCAAGGCTTTGACTTTTCCCACCTGGCGATTCGTCAAGCATATCTGTTGAATGCGACTTTACATGATGTCGATTTTACTGGCAGCCACATCAGTCAAACTGTCTTTGCGGAAACTTTTGGTGGTGTAGTCGGAATTGCGTTTAGTCCTGACGGCGAATATTTCGCGACTAGCGATACCAAAGGTGATATTCAGATTTGGAACGCTCGTACATACACAAAAATTGCTACTTGTCAAGGGCATCAACACTGGACTTGGGCGGTGGTTTTTAGTCCCGATGGCAAATACCTCGCCAGTGCTAGCGACGACCATCAGGTGAAGTTGTGGGATGTCGCGACGGGTGAATGTTTGCAGACATATATCGGACACACGTTTTCGGTGAATGCTGTCGTCTTTAGTCCCGACGGGCAAATTATTGCCAGTTCCGCTCAAGATAGTACGATTCGTCTGTGGCGGACGGTTCCAGGTAATTTAAGTCCCGAAATTCAGATTTTGGTAGGTCATCAGGGTCGGGTGTGGTCGATCGCGTTTAGTCCCGACGGTCTTACTCTAGTTAGTGGTGGTGAAGATCTGACGGTGCGGCTGTGGAATGTGGCGACGGGTGAGTGTTTGAATGAATGGGAAGCTCATACTGCTTGGGTGAGATTTGTTGCATTTAGCCCCGACGGTCGATCGATCGCGACCGCTAGCTACGATCGATCGATTAAAATCTGGGAAGTTAGCAATATTAAGATCCCCGACTGTCTTGTCTCTCTTCCATGGTCGGGAGACCCGACCGGAGAGAGCCGCTTCTTCGAGAAGTCGGGGATCTGTGCGTGTAGCCACACCTTAACCGGACATCAGCAACCAGTCAGCGCGATCGCGTTTAGTCCAGATGGGCAACAATTAATTAGTAGTAGTTTCGATAAAACTCTCAAACTTTGGGATGTTCGTAATGGCAAATGTTTAAAAACTCTCCTCGGACATCGCAGCCGAATTTGGACTGTTGCTTTTAGTCCTAACGGTCGCCAAATTGCCAGCGGTGGCGATGACAATCATACTAAAATTTGGGATTTAAAACGGGGACGGTGTATTAAAACGATCGTCGGACATACTAATGCAATTTTATCCGTCAAATTGAGTCCCGATGGTGGTTATTTAGCCAGTGGTAATGAAGACAATACGATTAGAATTTGGCATGTCGATCGTGAGGAAGTTACTCAAACTTTGCGCGAACATACTAATCGAGTCTGGTCGGTTAATTTTAGTCCCGACGGACGATTATTAGCCAGTGGAAGTGCCGACTACACAGTCAAGTTATGGGATTGGCAAGTAGGTAATTGCCTCAAAACATTGCGCGGACATAATAGTTGGGTGTGGCGGGTAATTTTTAGTCCCGATGGTCGTATATTAGCTAGTAGTAGTTACGATCGCACCATCAAAATTTGGGATGTTAATACGGGGGAATGTTTGCGTACACTCGAAGGACACACCAGTCCGGTAATTTATGCCGATTTTAGTCCCGTTAGCGGAGCGTCTCCAGGGGAGAATGGAGAACTGTTGGTAAGTTGTGAATTTTCAGGGATTATTAAACTCTGGAATCCGCGATTGCCGAAGGCAGACCAGGGGTCAACGGGTGAATATTATCGAGATATCGGCGAGCATAGTAATAGTGTTTGGTCGGTTACTTTTAGTACTGACGGTAAGTGGTTGGTCAGTGCGAGCTATGATGAAACTATCAAAATTTGGTCGGTAGCCACAGGCGAATGTTTGCAAACTTTTGTGGGACATAAAGGGCCAATTCTGAACGCAAAATTCAGTGATGACGATCGATCTATTATCAGTGTCGGAGTCGATCGATCTCTCAAAATCTGGGATATTGAAACTGGTAAATGTCTCCACAGTTTGACCGAACATAGTGGTTTAATTTATACTCTAGATGTTGGGAATATTCGATCGTCAGATCTGGATTACCCCAAATCTACCGCATTTACTGGTAGTTTGGATGAAACTATTAAGGTTTGGGATTTGGAAGCTGCAAAATGTCTGGCTACTTGGAAATCTCGCCGCCCCTATGAAGGAATGTCGATCGACAAAATTCATGGATTGACTAAAGCTCAAAAAGCATCTTTACAAGCTCTAGGGGCAATTAGATAGAAGCGATCGATTTACGATCGCGGCAGATTCCGGTCGCAATTATCCATCCAGGGCTGGTGAGTACCGCCATGACTGGCTATAATGGCATTCCCGCAGCAGAGTCCGTCCGAGGAATTTTACAGCGGATCGACGAACTCAATCTGACAAATTCAGGCACTTTTTGGCACGCCAATGGAGAGGTCTTACCCTGGTAATTTCACTCAAAATGCGCTTGACCTCGACCTTAATTCCTCATATTCTGGGCGCAGGTTAAAAAGTTGAAAGTTGAAAGTTAAAAGCGGTCTAATTCAATCGGGTGCTGCTTCCCAGCCAAAGATTGCCACCAGGGTACAGCCGCATCGAATCTTCGATCGTTTAGTTGGTACAGTCAATCATGAAACCGACCGTTAATAATTTATTACCAAAGTGGATGTACTTTTGGGGCGAAGCCAGGACGCGGATCGTGATTTGGTATGTCGTAATTATTGTGATGGCGATCGCCGGAGCCATGCCAATTATGCGCCAACAGATGTTGGCGCAAGTAGACGCCAGGGTCAGAGCCGACTTAAATGAGGAAATGCAAGAATTTACAGACTTACTCTCGGACGGGCCGGGGCTGGAGGATATGGATATTGTCAAGGGAATGCAGGAGGATGGCAAAGTTATTCCCAATGGCTATCCGACCACGACTCAGGAGTTAGCATCATGGATCGAAATTCATCTCAAACGCAGGATTCCAGAAGATGATACTTTTTTGATTGGCTTTGTCAATGGCGAGTTTGAGCGATCGAGTCCTAGAGCATTGCCGCCAGAGTTGAGCAGTAAATCCCCCCTGATCCAACGGTTGGCTAATCTAGATCGTCCCGAACGAGGAGAACAAAAACTAACCGAATCTGGCGCAATCCTGTACAAATCTGAGCCAGTCAAACATAATGGCAAAGTCTTGGGTGTGTACATCGTCGCGCATACTACCGTAGGCGAACAAGAAGAGGCTCTGGGTATCTTTGGCGTTATCGTCCAGATCAAGATTATCTCTTTGGCCTTGGCACTGGTGCTGATTTGGTTGGCGGCGGGGCGGGTGTTGGCTCCGTTACGCGGATTGAGTGCGACGGCTCATGCTATTTCCGAATCAGATCTCTCACAACGTTTACCTGCAAAAGGTAATGGCGAGATTGCCAAACTCTCAGTAACGTTTAACGAGATGATGGATCGGCTAGAGTTGGCGTTTCAAACGCAGCGCAATTTTATTAATGATGCCGGACACGAATTGCGGACGCCAATTACGATTATTCAAGGACACCTGGAATTGATGGGCGATGACCCCCAGGAGCGCGAAGAAACGATCGACCTAGTGATGGATGAATTAGCCCGGATGACGCGGCTGGTAGACGATTTGGTGCTACTGGCCAAAAGCGAACGGGTAGATTTTTTGCGACTGGAATGGGTCGATGCGGCGGTGTTGATGCAGGAAATGTATCTCAAAGCCACGGCACTATCTAGCGATCGCGATTGGCAAGTAGAAAATCAAGCAGTGGGAGAAATATTAGTCGATCGACAGCGGATTACCGAAGCAATAATGAATTTAGCCCAAAATGCCGTTCAACATACGGTAGCAGGGACTATAATTACGCTAGGATCCGACTTAGATCGAGACAAAGTATTCTTTTGGGTACAAGATACTGGAGAAGGTATTTTACCCACAGAACAAACGCGAATTTTTGAACGATTTGCCCGAGTCACTAATACCCGCCGTCGATCGGAAGGATCGGGATTGGGTTTAGCGATCGTCAAAGCGATTGTCGAAGCTCATCATGGAGAGGTCAGGTTGCAGAGTAATCTGGGAACCGGATCCACCTTTACGCTCGTCTTACCAATTAACTGCTCGGAATCATTGGTTCATCATGTATCGAATTCTCGTCGCCGAAGATGAAGCTCGCATCGCCGCTTTTGTTGAAAAAGGACTGCGATCTAATGGCTTCGTCCCAACGATCGCCACAGATGCTCATCAGGCGATCTCACTAGCACTGAGCGGCGAATTCGACTTGTTGATTTTAGATTTAGGATTGCCTGGAAAAGATGGGCTAGAAGTGCTAGCAGAACTGCGGGGGCAAGGGGAACGGCTACCGATTATTATCCTGTCAGCACGGGACGATCTCCACGATAAGGTCGCAGGTTTTGAAGGTGGGGCTGATGATTATGTGACTAAACCATTTCGGTTTGAAGAACTGCTGCTGCGGATTAAAGCGCGGTTGCGGGGTAATGGGGCTGGTGGTGCAGAGCCAGAGGTAATGGAGTTGCAAAGCGGCGAGATCGTGCTAGATTTGCGCACGCGTAGGGCTAAAATTGGCAATCTCTGGATCGATTTACCCTCCCGCGAATTTATCCTCGCCGAAACCTTTTTTCGCCATCCGGGGCAAGTGATGAGTCGAGAAGTATTGCTCGATCGGGTCTGGGGCTACGACTACGATCCGGGGTCGAATATTGTCGATGTTTATGTCGGTTATCTGCGCAAAAAATTAGGCAGCGATTTATTTGAAACGGTGCGCGGTGTCGGATATCGATTGAAAAGTTAGGAGCGTTGGTTAGAATCCGGTTGCGGTTGGGTTACCCCCACAACCCCCCCTTATCAAGCAGGGCTGATTCATCCCCTTTCAGCGCGATTTTGTCAATCACCGCTAACGATCGATTTTGACTGAGATCTGGATATTTTTGACTTGAAATAATCGATATGGCGATCGAAAGATCTCGTTTTTCATATTGACAATTGGCTCTCGCTCAGGAATGAATCAGCCCTGCCTTATCAAGGGCTATCCATTACCCACAGATTAATAGCCTAAAGTGCTAGTACTAATGCGAAGCGCGCTACGCTTTTAACTATTCGACCCTTTGGAGGGGGTTTGGGG
>NZ_PVWO01000272.1 GCF_003003845.1 Chamaesiphon polymorphus CCALA 037
AACTTACGGGCTGGCGGTTTTGGTACGCCATTTTGATTTCTTGCCACTCAACGATGGAAATATCCAATGCTTGGGCGATTTCGGCTTCGGTGGGTTGGCGTTGATGTTGTGCTTGGAAATTTTTGGTAATGGTTGCCGATTGTTGGATCAGTGCGAACCACTTGCGGGGCATTTTTAAGATCGAACTTTTATCGCGCAAATAGTGTTGAATTTCACCCCTAATATAAGGCATCGCGAAAGTACTAAAGGCATATCCTTTGCTAACTTCAAATTTGTCGATCGCGTTAATCAGTCCGATACTCCCAACTTGCAGCAAATCGTCATAAGTCTCTTTGCACTGACTCACCCAGTAATGTGCTTCTTTCCGCACCAATCCCAAGTTTAGTTCCACAATCTGGTTGCGCAGTCTTGCTTTGCCAGTTTGTTGATATTCGCGCAGTAGTTGTAAACTGTGGTGCTTCAGATCGCATTCTAAAACGGTAGTCATGACAATTTTATAAATAAGAGTTGATAGTAGATCGCGAAATAATGCGAAACCATAGTTTAAAATTGGCAGCGATAGCTAATTGCTAAAAATCGGCGATCGGCTAAAGTATATAAAGACTAGCCATGCTGCTGTCGCGCATCTAAATCGCTTGCTATCGGCGGAGCCTTTGAGAAAAGAGGATCGCAGATAGTGAAATGGCGTTTTTAGATGTGCTGTAATGGTCAACCGAGCGGTCGAATGTTTTTTATGATGATTTATTTAGATTGCTTTTAAGGATGAGCCGCCAGCCCGATGTCAAGCAGTTGAAACAAAAGTTGCTATTTATATAGTTCACTTAATAGATCGCACTATCTCTATTTACTCAATTTCGCTCGATCCTTTTATGAGTTGCGGATCGTAGCTCGTTAAGTTTAGTCTCAAATCTTTATAAATTCCATCAGTGGGATTACCAGTTGTCAATAGTCGAGCAATATTCGATCGAGTCTTCTACGTGTTTTCACTTATCTTGCTGCTCCCCGATGTTTACTGTGGACTTGTCTATATTGTGGGCGATTCTTTGGCGATCGTTTGTGATAACATCACAAGTCCGACATCGATCTCGATCGCATGTCAACCGAAAATGGCGATTTGATTGGGTATTACGGCAATTTATGCCAAAAATAAATTGCGAATCGATTAAAATAACAGATAAATAGGAGGTAAATAACACTCGTGACGATCGAAACATCTACAGACTCAAACATCATTACTCCCCCAGTCGAGCCTAGTTTTGGCTGGAATGCTTATGCCGAGCGCACCAATGGTCGCTTTGCCATGGTGGGATTTGTCTTGTTATTGCTCTTGGAATTGGTAACGGGGCAAGATCTCTGGACGTGGTTGGGGCTACGCTAACACTGTTGCATCTTCGTACCGAGCGGCGTCAATCCTAGTACTCTTTCGAGAAGAGTTGGGATAGTAGCGGTAGAGTATCGGCAATGCTTGCTTTACTGATGCCGTCGGGTAATAGATTGCGTGAATTATTAAGAAACGTATCCGGTTGTCTTGTATCTCCGCTCTACCCTCTTGACTGGTACTATAAAGCGTGGTAAATTAACAAAGCGCATAAAACGCACCTCAAGAAAAAAATTAACAAGCGGATGTGGCGGAATTGGTATACGCGCACGCTTGAGGTGCGTGTGGCTTAGTCCTTGGGAGTTCGAGTCTCCCCATCCGCATCAGGTTCGGTCTCGATCGACAACAAAACCCAGATTTCTATAGAGAAATCTGGGTTTTGTCTTAATTAGATTACCCAAAAACTGCCACAATTCTAACTCGCGATCGCCGCATTTACCCCTTGCCAACTCCAGAAACAGACAATCTCGATCTGTGATATCGTTCGTGTATCCACTATCCACTATCCACTATTCACTCACTACGTCTAGATGTCTAGTTTGATGATGGGAAGGGAGTAGAGGCGATCGTGATTAGTCGATCGAACTTTTCTAGATAGGTTGTGATATAATTTGAAAAGTTAGGGCACGTGGCTCAGTGGATAGAGCATCAGGTTCCGGTCCTGAGGATCGGGGGTTCGAATCCCTCCGTGCTCATAAAAGCAAAAAGCAGCCGACATAATTATGTCGGCTGCTTTTTTATCGATCGGTAATAGTTAAGATCGAGCAATCCCCAATAGCGAATCTAATTTACCGCTATCGTCCAAGTCGTGGAGATCGTCACAACCGCCAATGTGAGCGTCATCGATAAAAATTTGCGGCACAGAGCGTCTACCATTAGCTCTTTTAGACATTTCCGATCGCGCCTGCTCGTCACCATCGACCGCATACTCGGTAAACTCGACACCCTTACTCTTCAACAAAGCTTTCGCGTCGATACAATAGGGACAACTACGCCAGGTATAGATTTCAATATTGGGCTGCATAGCAACTTTAGCTAATTTAATCCAGATTTTACCTATCTATCTTGGCACTTTTCAGTAGCGATCGCCCGAACGCTATCCTCGATAATCGCAAAAAAGTGAGGATTGCTCTCTAAGTATAGATACAAAAAATAGACCACCAGTAAATAGCGATCTAAGTTGCAGTAGTTATTGGGTAACTAATAAGCCTAATCTTACTCATAAATTTCCGATCGGCAATCCGCCAGTTGTACGAATTTATCTCAGCAAAAAGGCGGGTATTTGCCAACCGCTCTCGATCGGACATCGCATCAGAAAGCGCGATAGCAACCAGATTTGTGTCGATCTGCTCGCGTCTGGCGGGCTAAATTTGCTATAGTCAGCATAGAGTGAGAATACTACTAATTTTAGGAGAGCATCCCCAATGGCGTTCGTACAAGAAGCTTTGCCTTATGATGTCAGTGCTTTAGAGCCACACATGTCCGCAAAGACGTTTGAGTTTCACTATGGTAAGCATCATGCTACTTATGTGACTAACCTCAACAATCTTACCAAAGATACGCCGATGGCGGATATGTCGATCGAAGATGTTGTTAGAGGTAGTTTTGGTGATGCCAGTAAAGCAGGTATCTTCAATAATGCCGCTCAGGTTTGGAATCATACCTTTTTCTGGAAATCCATGAAGCCTAATGGTGGTGGTACTCCAACTGGTGAGTTGGCGGCAAAAATCGATGCTGACTTCGGTAGCTTCGACCAATTCAAAACAGACTTTAAAGCTGCTGCTACGACTCAATTTGGTAGTGGTTGGGCTTGGTTGGTTAACGATGGCGGTACGCTCAAGGTTACCAAAACTGGTAACGCTGAAAATCCCCTCGTTCACGGCCAAACTCCCCTGCTGACCTTAGATGTGTGGGAACATGCCTACTACCTCGATTTCCAAAATCGTCGCCCAGATTTTATCAGCACCTACTTAGATAGCTTGGTAAATTGGGATTTTGCAGCGGCTAATCTTAAATAGTCGCCAGTGGACGCGCAAGCGTCCATTCTCACTCAACAACCCATAATCTCAATTACAACTGTTGTGAAGGCGATTTTAACTGGCATTGCGCTTCAATTTGCCTCCGCCATCCTGACTAGTTCGAGCTTTACTCACTGCAAACAGCAAGTCTTCAACCAATCTGACAGTTGGCACCGATTGAAACTAGATCTGGCGATCGCGGCCTGCCGACTTTAGTGGTATATCAAAGAGGAATGGACGATCGCATAACTGTCCGATCGATCGCCAAGCAGACAAATTTAGGGATTAAGTTAAGAATATCCTTCCCATTCTCAATTTAATCGATGAAATCAACTCATAACATCTACTTACGCGAACGCAATCGCTCGATTCTGGCCTTATTACTCATCGTGCCCATCACCAGCATCGGCGCGCTGTTTTCGACGACAATTGCCCCAGGTACAATTGGGCAAGGCATCGCCATTTATTGCGGCATCTGGCTGTTGGTATTTCCGCTCTGGTGGCAGGTATCGGTAGAGCGACAGCAGCTACAATTGAAAGTAGCTCTAGATGGCTGGGTAGTGGGCGTTATCTTGGGTTTGCTAATGTTTGGCACGATCTTGGGTAGCTACTGGTTTGCAGGTAGATATTGGTTGAATATTGCCGATATTAGAGCCAGAGTCACCCAGATGGGTATGAATATTCCCTTGATGGTATTTGGCTTTGGGACTTTTCAGACTTTAGTTAATTCACTAATTGAAGAATATGTCTGGCGGTGGTTTGTCTATCGCCACTGTGCCAGATTATGGACGCAGGAGCAGGCGGTATGGATTTCGGCGGGATTCTTTACGCTGCACCATATTATTTTGCTGGCTGCTTATTGTGATGATTGGCGATTGGTAGTTGTCGGCTCGATCGCGGTGTTTGTGGCAGGGGTATTATGGGCTAGATGTGCCAAGATCTATCACTCGCTGTTACCTTGTTATCTCAGTCATCTCGCAGCGGATTTGGCTTTACAAATCGCTAGTTGGCACATCCTTTTGGGATAAATTGCCCCTAACCTAAATCTGGGTGTACTCAAATTTACAATACATATATACCAAAAATCTGCTCGATCGAGTTTTGAACGCTCTCCGAACAGATCTATAGGTTTAAATATTTGAGATAACAGATAGATTAAGTGCGGAACCGACGCTTATTCTGTCTGTGTCTGGCAATTGCTTTGCGCTTGCGCTTCTCAATTGGAGTTTCAAAGTGTCTGTGTTTGCGCATATCAGGAAAAATCCCCGCTTTGGAGACTTCTCGCTTGAATCGGCGTAGCACTGACTCAATGCCTTCACTTTCACCGGGAATTACTTGAGACATCCTAACCCATCCAAAAAAACTTACTAACTAATCATTATGGCTGAAAGAGTGGTATTCTTCCAACTATTTGCCAACCAAAATAAGGACAAACTTGACGTCTGTCCTTAAGACCTTACGAGCGCGAACTTTGGGGTTCGAGCTTAGTAGCGGCGGTTGCCGCCACCGAAGGAGCCTTTTTCTTCGCGAGGCTTGGCTTTGTTGACTTTGAGGTCGCGACCCATCCATTCAGCACCATCGAGAGCTTCGATAGCAGCAGATTCTTCGGCGTCGGTTTCCATTTCAACAAAAGCAAAACCGCGTAGACGACCAGTTTCCCGGTCGGTAGGCAATTGAACTCGTTTGACTTTACCATATTCGGCAAAAGTCTGAGTCAGGTCATCCTGCGTAACTTCGTAGGATAAATTGCCGACGTAAATTGACATATCGCTGTCTCCAGAATCCTGTAGGTGTAGAGAGTTAGATTCGGAGAAAAGCTTGTAAAAAGAACCATACAGCCGAAAATAATCTTCATTTATAATGGTAGCACAAGATCTTGGAAACCGATCGTTTATCATAATATCGATCGATTTCCATTGCAAGTCATGGATTTTGACTCGTGCTATTTTTTTAATAAGTGATGTTCTAACTCTTTCCCCGATCTAAATCATGGATCCCGACCATCGACTAGCGAGCGGATCGCCAATGCGGCTCTCTATCTCTGGCGATCGCCAGTTATGTATCGAGCATCGACTTTTGTAAAAATCATCCGATCGACTGATGCGAAAATCATTCGATTGAGATCTATGTAATTGCTAAATAATAATCGATATTTGCCGAATTAATAAATTATGTCTCAAGAATTTAACATTGGTGCAACGGTTCGGATTGTTGCATTACCACCTTATCTAAAAACTGCCGATCCGATGCCGATGTTGCGCCCCCCCACTCTATTAGAGATTGGTGCTCAGGGCATAATTACCGATCGCAAACCTGGCAATTATTGGGCAGTTAAATTCGATCGCAGCTCCTTTTTACTCGAAGATCGCTATTTCGAGTTAGTTAGCATCTAAGTTAGCCATTAGCTACCTCGCCAGCGGACAGATTTCGACACAAAAATTAGAACTACTTATCAATCTCATAAGTTATCCTGAATAGTTGAGGATCGCTAAAAAGGTAGATGACATGACACAAGCATTTAATGGTGGAGACAAGAATAGCTTTTTAGTAGGACAGACTCCAGCTAGACGATGGCAGAATGTCGCGATCGGCAGCCTGGGTCTGTGGCTGAGTGGTAGTTTACTATTAGATTTCGTCATCATGCCCACCCTCTGGACGACGGGGATGATGGAGAGTAGTGGCTTTGCCTCGGCAAGTTATAGTATTTTTTGGATTTTCAATCGGGTAGAGTTATTGTGTGCGGCGGCAGCACTGAGCAGTGTGTGGGCATTAAGCGAGGTATCTAGAGCCGATCTAGAAACTAAACGGGAGATGCTTGCTAGTGGCGTAATGCTGCTGCTAATCGCCCTGAGCTATACTTTTGTCCTCACGCCTTATATGAGTGGCTTAGGGATAGATTTGGACGTATTGGCGATGACAAAATCGCTGCCCGCAGAGATGAACCAACTGCACGCAATTTACTGGGTATTAGAAGCCAGCAAATTAGCGATTGCGGGGTTATTGTTGTCAAAGTGTGGCAATCGGGAGATCGCTCGTTAATTAGTCGATCGTCGATCGCCAAAAGTGCGTTCTTGGGCATTGCCCTGTCTTGGCGCAGCGAACGGGAGGTTCCCTCCCATTCGCTGCGCCGCAAGTGAAGCACCTTTTCAAGACAAAGATGGTAGGAGTAACCTCAATTACGATCGCAGAAAGCTGAGACGAAATAACCGCAAGATTACATCAAACCAGCCAGCCGAATTTCATTGCCACAGATTGCGCCAACGTAAGATACTAGAGATCTATCGATCGCAAAAACCCAATCATGACCGAATTCACCGACAATCAGCCACCCATCGATACAGAAGCACTCTTGCTGATGTTGCGGCGCAAAGAAAGCAACTGGGTAGAATGGGGCAAAGCTTGCCAGCAACTCCAAAAAGCGGGACTCAATCCCCAAGAAATTTTTGAAAAGACAGGATTTGAACCGATCCAGCAAAATCAAATTATTGTCGCCTCCCAAGTCTTTGATAGCATGATGAGCGTTGGGGTGGCACCAGCAACCGAAACTCACTATCAGCGCGTAGGTAGCGATAGTCTCTACGAACTCCGAATCCTCTCGAAAGAAGATCGGGCGGCTACGGCTGACTACCTCCACAGCCGCAATATCGACTCTGAAGGCTCGAAAGAGGTTGCCAAGGCATTTAAAGAATTTTCTTACATGCGCCAGCCGCCTGAGGGTTTTACCCACCATCCAGGGGATGCTGTCGCTTACCAGTACTGGCGATATATCAAGCAACAAGCCGATCTGACCGAAAAAACGCGTCTGATCGCGCGGGGACTGATGTTCGCCCACAGTCAAGGTGCCCGCCAGCAGATCGAAAAATTACTCACCGCGCTGACAGCACCACCCCAACGCCCAGCACCAGCATTACCGATCTACCGATTGGAAGCGGATGAGGAGCTACCGCGCACTATTCCTGTGGCTGGATCATTTCCGATCGCGACGAGCATTCTGGCACAAGTTCCCCAAATCGCTAGTAGTACCGGAGCTTTTCAGATCTTTCAGAGCAATTGGGCTGGTGGCTGGGTAAGTCTACCTGGTTGGGGCGTGTTATGTAAGGCAGAAGATCCGATCGCGATTTCGGCAACTAGAGACAATGTGCCTGTCAATATTAAGGGCGAATGGTCGGAAACGATCCTAATTTTCGATCGCAGTATTACTGAGTGGAGTGACTTTAATTATTTTGCCATCGATCGCGACGGACAACTGGCGATCGAATGGTTCGAGACAGCCCCAAGTATACCAATCTTGGCTCAATTAGTATTGAT
>NZ_PVWO01000273.1 GCF_003003845.1 Chamaesiphon polymorphus CCALA 037
CAGATGTGTATAAGAGACAGCGATTACCGATTCAGTCATATAACCTTTGCCTTGAGATGCTGGATGCGTCCAAAAGCCCAGATTCCAAAGTCCTTCCCGCTTGTTTCGATTGATACCGATCCGTCCTAATAGACGATCTGAATCACGATCGGCGATCGTAAAACTATAGAGTTTGCCCTCCTGCCAAGCTTGCAAATTCTCTGACAATGCCTCGTACAGATCTTCGATCCGTAGGGGTGCCTCCGAATCCATGCCAGCATGAAATCCCGGTGAAGTTGTCGCCTCAAAAATCGCGGGCAAATCCTCCATCACAGAACGGCGCAATCGACACCTAACTGTCTCGATCGTGAAATCTAGTGAAATAGCTGGTTCGCGCATTATTTAATCTTGCTATTTAGCCGTTTATAGTATACGACTTTCAACGAACAGCGGAAGGCGATCGTCATGTTAGGTGGCTCCACTCAGATCTCCTTTGCGTACTTCATATCGCAACTCAGCCATACCAGTACCGATCTGATGAACAGACACTAGGCGCAGAACTGGACTTAGCACTGTGCGAGGGAAAAGCGGCTTACCCTTGCCAAGAGCGATCGAACCAACTTGGACGATAAGTTCGTCGAGTAAACCAGCATCGTAGAACTGGCCAGCAAGATCTCCGCCTCCAACTATCCAGATATTTTTGGTACCAGCAGCAGCTCGCATTTGAGCGTGGGCGGGTTGCACATCTCCATTGACGAATCGGATGTTCGCACCTTCGATGATTGGCAGCTTGCGACTAGAGAATATCCAGGCTGGCTGAGTATATGGCCAAGTTGAGCCAGTCTCAGCGGCAACCCGTTCTGCGTTGCGCACCATCCATTCGTAAGTTGCCGATCCCATTGCCAACGCACCCACATTTGAAATGAACTCTGGATAGCTGGAGTCATTTAGGTCGCCAAGTGGAAACAGCCAGTCAATTGAGTCATTCTCAGTAGCAATGAAGCCATCGAGACTTGTCGCGGTAAAATACTGAGTTTTCATTCTTTTATCCAACCGATCGACTATCGGCAGACTGCATACATGGGCGTTGTGATGCACAGAGCGTTGATATTGCTTCTACATAATACCAAAATCGAGTCGCGAACGTCACTTCATGTAGCATTTTCTGTTAACCGAGGCTGATTTTCAGGTTGTTTCATTTCGGTAGGGAGACAACGAACATTGCCGATGCAGCCAGAGCGGCTAATGTCCGAATGTGATTCCAGAACATCCAATCTCTCAGGTATTTTGCCCAAAAGTTTGCACCTTCTATGCTATCCGGCTTGACGATCGCCAACGCATTATTGAGCGGCACATTAGCCAAAATTGTCACCAAAATCGCGCCCACTAAATAGAGCAAGCTACCGATCGATAAATAGATCGTACCCGATCGATCCCAATGTAAAAGGGCAGAAATAAATATAAATAAGCAAGCGATCGCCGTTCCAAACAACGCCAACATAAACAGCGGATTAATCGCTGTAATATTCATCGATTGCATGGCAGCAATTCCCCGATCTGGCTGGAGTCTCGCCAGGGCAGGCATTACGAAGGTCGAGAAAGCAAAGAAGACCCCAGCCATTAGCCCGCAGCCGATCGCTGCTGTGAATATCAGCCAGAAGAGATAATTGTCGAACATAGTTATTTACCTCTCCAGATGCCAGTCGCAGCCGTTTGTCGCACATAATCGGAGAAGTCGCGCGGCGATCGTCCGAGAGCGCGCTGCACGCCGTCAGCTAGCGGTGTATTCCGTCCGTCGAGCACGGTGGAGAATAAATATAAGACTAGTTCGACATCATCCTCCGGTACACCTTGCCGGACAAGCTCTGCGCGATAGTCGTCGGCTGAAATCGGGGCGAACGTAATGTCCCGTCCCATCGCACGGGCAATTTCGGCGATCGCTTCAGCAAAGGTTAAGGCTTTAGAGCCAGTAATCTCGTAGAGCTGGCGCGAGTGTTGCGAATCTGCGAGTGCGGCAACAGCAATATCGGCAATGTCCTCGACATCGACAAATGGCTCTGCGACTGACTCCAGCACTGGCAAGGCAACTTGCCCAGCCAGAATCGGATCGAGGAAAAAACTCTCGCTGAAATTCTGAAAAAACCAGCTCGCGCGCAAAATCGTCCAATCTACGCTAGTTGCCTGGAGTGCCTGTTCTGCCTGTTCCGCTTCCACTTCGCCCCGACCCGAAAGTAGTACCAACTTCTCAACGCCACTGGCGATCGCTCGATCGAACAATGCCTCAACAGTTTCGAGGGCACCAGGTACTGCTATATCTGGCTGATACGCAACGTAGGCAGCCTTCACTCCTTGGAGGACTCGATCCCAAGTATCCCGTCGCTCCCAATCAAAAGGTAATTCTGCTGTCCGCGAGCCGATTCGTACTTGGCGACCCGCTTTGACGAGTCGATCTGCCACCCTGCGACCTGTTTTCCCAGTACCGCCGATAACTAGGGTGATGCCGTTATTCCAGTTTTCTTCTTGTGTCATATTTGTTTGGCGACCTTTGCTAATAGAGAATGTGTAATAGGCGATAGATCTATACCAAATTCGATTTGCAAACATTTCTTGTGCTAGCACAAACCTGTGGCCCTCACCCCGCCATCACCTTCGGTTCTGGCTCCCCTCTCCCAAGCTTGGGAGAGGGGCTGGGGGTGAGGGCAAGATTGAGGCAGTTTACCAATCAGATTTAGTATCACTGTCGTTCGCGCAGCGTCAGCTTTGCTGAATCGATTACTCTTCCAGATTAAAAAAACGCCCACTATTCGACTATCTAATTCTTGTGAAACTAACAAAATCTTGCGGGCAATTTTCGTGCATATTTGGTGAAATGCGACAATGAAGATAATCGGATCTAGACGCAGGAGGTTTACATGAAACCGTTGGCACAGCCTTTCCCAGGGAAAATCGCCAGCCATCAGAGTGTCTGCACCAGCCAGCCCCTGTTTTCAAGTCAAACTCAGGGTTGGGAACACATCCTCGTCGAAAAATTTCACCATCCGGCGGGGGAAGGGAAAATGCTCTACCCCAACGAACATGCCATTTGCTTGTCACTCACGCCCCGTCCGGTACGGTTGCTGCACATTCAGGGAGACAAGTCTTACACGGGGTTGTATGGCAAAGGGGACTTGTCGATCGCGCCTGCGGCTACACCCTTTTTTGCCCGATGGGACAGTGACGATCGCATCTTGCAGATGCGGATTGACTCTCAATTCATGACGCAGGTTGCCACCGAAGCACTGGCGATGAATCCCGATCGACTGGAAGTAATTCCCACATTTCGGACGCGCGATCCTCAACTTGAGGCGATCGCGATGTTAGTACTTACCGAATTGAAACAAGAAAATCTAGGCAATCGGCTGTATATTGACTCGCTCGCCAATGTATTGGCGGTAAGGTTGCTCAGACAATATTCAGCCTCTAAACCACAGCTTGCGGTTTATGCAGGCGGATTGCCACCGCGTCAATTGCAACAAGTATTGGAATATATCGACGCCCATTTAGAGCGAGAGATCGAGCTGACAGATTTGGCTGGATTGATTCGCCATAGGCGACGCTACGCGAACGGGATGAGTCAATTTCATTTCAGCCATCTGTTCAAGCAATCGATCGGTACTTCTCCTTACCAATACTTACTCCAACAACGAATCGAACGGGCGAAGCAGTTATTAAAACAAACAGATCGATCGATTGTCGATATTGCTTTAGAGTGTGGATTCAACAGTCACAGCCATTTGAGCAAACAGTTTCGACAGCTTACAGGCATGACACCCAAAAGATACCGGAGCGATTAAAACACTGGTATCGAAAAAGAAGGACTTAAAAAGTGGTTTCAAGAAAGGTTAATAGAGTATGAAGATGTTACGGGGCATGATGGATCGGGCTGGCGGCTTGAAGTCGATGGCTTTAAAGGTAAAGCATACGATACAAAGTCAGAAGAAATTACAGAATCGATAGTTGATATGTGGAATAAATTAAATCAAAATTCGCAATCTCTCTAATAAGCTTATTGAGTGCCGCAGTGGTAAATTTCGGATCTTCTCTGAATATCGATCGGGACACTCAAATTGCCCAGCCGAGCTTGCGTTAACCTAAAGAAGTCAGCAACACGATCGAGCGACTCATCCATCCTATCGGAGAATTATGGCATCTTACCGCGATATCGTTCGGTATTTTCAGGGATACGGGGCGATCGCTGCATTTAGCATTGCTGCCTCCAGTCTGTTTGAGGTGGTCGATTTAACCGTACCCTATGCGATCGGTCAAATTCTGAATGTACTCTCTAAGCAACCGCTCGATGCGCCGTTAATGGCCTTCATTAGCGCGATCGCCACTGGCTTCAATCTCCAAGTATCGTCAGAATTATCGCTAGTTTTGCTGTTAGCGATCGTGTTTGTCGTATCTGTCGTGCGCGCGCCAATTCAACCCTGGATTGGGAGCTGGTTCCATTGGGCGATTCCGCTGCGAGCACGGCGAGATCGTGCCGATCTGACGATTCAAAAAATTCTCACATTACCCCTATCTTTCTACGATGAAAACAACCCCGGTCGGATTGCCGGACGGGTCGCACGCGGGTTGACTAACCACACTTGGTCTTATCCAGAAATTGCTGGACAGTTGATTCCGAAGTTAGCGCGCATATTTGGGATTTTTATCGTCATTTGTCTGTTAGAGTGGCGGATTGGGATTGCCTTTGCCCTGTCGTTTATGGCGATTTTAGGCTTTAGCCTCAAAGGGTTGCGCTATATTATCAACCGCGAGGCACTCCTGGATAGTTATATGGAGAATACCGAAAGCCGTACCTCCGAAATTATTACCAATATCAAAACTGTGAAGGCATTCGCCGCCGAACCTTACGAACTCGATCGACAGCGGCAACGCCTAGATCGAGAGTTAACAGTGGTACTATATCGCATCCATCGCGGTTACGTGCGTTTAAATATGTGGCAGCGCACGGTAGTTCAAAGCTGCATCTTTGGCGTACTCGTGATGACCCTCCTCGCTACCCTGCGCGGCGAACTGTCTTTAGGTCATTTTGTGACGTTGCTGACAGTCTCTAGTATGGCCTATGCCGAGTTAGAACCGTTGAGTATCTTGGCCGAGTTTCTGGCACGACGCTATGCTTCGATGCTGCGCTTTCATGAGTTTATGCAGCAGCCTGTGGGTAGCGATGCTAGCGACCTCAATGCGATCGCTCGATCGGCGTCAGAGTACCAATTTACAGGTAAAATTGAGTTCGATCGGCTGAGTTTTGGTTACGACCCGCAGCAGCCGATTTTGCATGATATTAATCTCGTCATCGAGCCATATCAAACTATTGCTCTGGTCGGTAAATCTGGTTCGGGGAAGTCTACGCTAGTCAAGCTATTATTTCGCTATTTTGAGCCAACTCAAGGACACATCCGCATTGATGGTACAGACATCAGCTCGCTCGCGATTGGCTCCTATCGCGCTCGCTTGGCGATCGTCCATCAGGAGGTGGATATTTTCAACGGTACGATTATGGATAATCTGCGCTATGGCAATCCTACTGCTAGCACAGAAGACGTCGCGGCAGCCTGTCGTATGGCGCGAGTCGATGAATTTATCCACGAGCTACCCCAAGGGTATGCAACGGTGGTCGGGGAGCGAGGCGTGCGGCTATCGGGAGGGCAGCGACAGCGGCTCGGCATTGCGCGCGCTTTAATCGTCGATCCGAATGTATTGGTGTTCGATGAGGCAACTTCCAGTCTCGATTATGAGTCGGAACGGGCGATTCAACTAGCAATGCGATCGATTTCGGGTACCAGAACCACGCTGATTATCGCTCACCGACTCAGTACCGTCCGCGATGCTGACAAAATTGTGGTGTTAGATCGGGGTCGGATTGTCGAGGTCGGCACGCATGACGATCTATTAAAGCATAATGGTGTCTATGCAAGGTTACATGCACTTCAAGAATCGGCTGACGTGCTACCACGATCGGATTTGCTTTAAGATTTATTTGGATGGTTGTAGGATGAATCTCCAGGTAACTACAGCGCAAATTTAGCGAACTCCACTCAAACTAGAAGTTAAACTGCATCCGCACATTGCCGATATAGACAGGGGAATTGCTCTGAAAATTGTTGGGGTTGAAGATCGCATAAAATGCAGGCACGATCGCGATATTTTCGGTAGCGGGGTAATAGTAAGAAATTTCTAACTCCTGCTGTTTGCCACCATCGCCGCCGCCAGAGAGTAGAAACTCGCGCCCACCCAGATAGCTATGGGGAATCAAGTAGGAAATGGTGCCCAATGCCCCCTTCTTACCCAAATCGGGAAATCCCAAACCCACTTGAATCGATTGTACGGTTGTATTGCCACCCGCACGGGCTGGATCGATCGGAATAATCCCCGTTCTCCCATAAGAATATCGTCCGAACACGCCCACTTGGGGAGTAAAAAGCCAGTCAAAATTAACGACAAAAGTATCGGCTGGTGCATCGTTTAATCTGCCCCCAAAGCCATCGTCGGCATAGCCGTAGGGCAATGGCTCTCCGATCGTGCCACCGATAAATCCGTTGTAGGGACGGATTAGCGATCGCGAGTACAATAATCTTAAATTTAGGTCTTTATTCGGCGAATAGGTTAGTTCGCCAATAGCTTGATTGGTACTGCCAAATAAACCTGCGGCTGGATTGCTAGAGGTATTAAATCCATTTGCCGAACTCACAAACTCGGTGTTCTCGCCCAAATAGCCAGCATTAAAGCGAAACTGGGGGCTTATAGTCCAAGATACAACCGCACCAGAACCGCGATCGATCGCAGCAAATAAGCTACTCCCGCTAGAGTTGAAACTCCCCGCACCAGTTAGGAAATTAGTAAATCGGTTTTGGTCGAAATAACGGTAAGTATTCAGACGTGGGCCGACAGCAACTCTAACGCTATCGTTGATTGGAAAAGAATAAGATAACTCGCGCAAATAAACTGCATTCGATCCGGCTTGAGGCGTGCCAGTTTGGTCGGTAATTGGCGTTCCCCACGTATTAAAAAATCCCGATGAAACTAGTTGATTGGCTGGAGAATTGGCATTGCCAGCAACGAGTTGAGTAACTAAAGTATCTTTACCTGTAAATGATGAAGTTAGGGTCAGAAATAGGTAGTTACTAACTGTCGGATTTGAATCTCTAAGCTGGACGCGAGTCGGTACTCCATTGACTCGTGTTGGTGGGATAAATGGATTAGTACCCCCTTGCGCCAGCGATCTTTCGGCGGTAATCCTATTGCTCGGAAATGCACCTGTAAAGTTAATCCACAATTGAGCATTGAGCTTAGTTGTGGCTGAAAACTGTTGTTGTTTCAGTCGTTCTGTTTTGGCTTCGATCGCTTCTACCCGTCCGCGCAGGGCGGCTAGTTCTGTCGCAAATTCGGTTTGAAGTTTTTGGATACTTTCTAAATCTGCTTTAGTGGCTGGATCTGTTGGTGACGATCCAATCGATTCATTTGCAAGACTCAGACAAATATTTAATTTGTTGGCAAATTTCGCCCGCGTTAAGCTACGATTCAGGTCGGTATTTTCTTCGATACAATTATAGCGATCGTCGAGTTGTTGTAATGCTGACAATGCCCATTCGGGCAGTTGGGAATCGCCAGAAGGAGCACCCG
>NZ_PVWO01000274.1 GCF_003003845.1 Chamaesiphon polymorphus CCALA 037
CTACTTACTTTCTATTCGTAGCTTATGCTCTTGTGAGCTTTTTTACCCACCTCCCCACTTTTCAAACATCCTCTAAGTGTTCTACTGTCTACAATCCTCAAGTAGATTACTTCCCTAACAAAGTTAAAGTAACCCAAGCTCAAGGATTTACAGTTGAATATCACCGTAACTATAAAGTGGTATCGGTTAAAAATCCTTGGCGAAATGCCGATACTACTTTTCAATATGTATTAGTGCAATGTAATACCCCAGTCCCGTCAGGGTTCGACAAATCCCAAATCGTCCAGGTGCCAGTTAATTCTGTGGTATCGATGTCTACAACTCATTTACCATTATTAGATAAATTGGGTTTAGTCGATCGATTAATCGGGGTTAGCGATTTTAACCAAGTTAATACACCCAGTGTAGTGGCGAAAATTAAAGCAGGGAAATTGCAAGAAGTAGGCAGGAGTAATAATACTAATGTCGAGAAAGTCTTAGAAATTAAACCCGAACTAGTTACTACTTACGGTGTAGGCAATCCTAAATCAGATAGTCATCCCAAATTAATCGAAGCAGGGTTACCCGTAGCAATTATTGCTGAATATATGGAGTCTTCGCCGTTGGGTAGGGCGGAATGGTTGAAATTCATGGCATTGTTTTTTAATCGGGAGACAGAAGCAGAGCGAGTATTTAGCCAGATGGAAAGTAGATATAATTCGATCTCTAAAATTGCCAGTCAAGCCAAAAATAAACCCACTGTTTTCTCTGGTTTTGATAGTCGCGGTACCTGGTATATTCCTGGTGGCGATAGTTATACAGCAAAATTTATTGCCGATGCGGGCGGAAATTATATCTGGAACGACGATCGATCTACAGGTAGTATCAATTTGAGTTTCGAGCAGATATTCGATCGGGCGCAGACAGCCGAAGTTTGGATTAATAGCAGTCAGGATTGGCGCAGTGTTAATGATGTAATTAATACCGATCGCAGATATACCAAATTTAGAGCAGTGAAATATTCAAAACTATTCAATCCGACAGCAAGAATGAATGCAACTGGTGGAAATGATTTTTGGGAAGGTGGAACCGCCAATCCTGACATAGTTTTGGCAGATTTAGTCAAAGCTTTGCATCCAGAATTAATGCCGAAACATCAATTTGTTTATTATCACCCATTAATTAAATAAAAACATAAAAACTGGTTACATCCCCGACTTCTCCAAGAAGTCAGGGATGTGTCCTCATCAATTATCTATTAAATTATGCGTGAAAAAACAACGCCTCAACCGATCGAAGAGCGAGAATGGATGCCAATTCATCCAGCACCACCAAAGATCGACAGACAACCTCCGACTAGATTAAAAAAGGAGAAAATCGAACGGCGATCGATAATTTTAGGACTATTATTCATCCTGCCCATTCCATTTTTCTTGACTAGTTTAGCAATGGGTTCCGTTTCTATTCCCTTGGGTGATGTCGTCACCATTTTACTCGGTGGCATTCCTCAAAAAGAGTCCTGGAGCGATATTGTCATCCAATTTAGACTACCCAAAGCGATTACCGCCATCTTAGCTGGAGCCGCTTTATCTACCAGCGGATTGCAACTGCAAACCCTATTTAATAATCCCTTGGCTGGGCCATCCGTACTAGGAATTAGTGCGGGGGCTAGTTTGGGTGTTGCTTTAGTTATCTTAGGTACGCAACTATTTGGAATTAGTTTAGCTAGTTTAGGTGCAATCGGCAGTTATAGTACGATCGTCGCTGCTTGTTTGGGCGCAGGTATCGTGACGGGGTTGGTAATTGTCGTGGCGCGGCGAGTGCAAAGTTCGACTAGTTTATTGGTGCTAGGGTTGTTATTTGGCTATGCTACGGGGGCGATGGTGGAATTGTTGCTCTATTTTAGTACCGCCGAGCCTGTCAAATCTTATCTCAATTGGACGACGGGTAGTTTTGGCGGGGTGACTTGGGAGCAGTTACCGATCATGAGTATCGGCATTTTGAGTGGTTTAATCCTGGCAATCCTCGTCGCACCCTCGTTAAATCCGTTGCTATTGGGCGAAACCCAAGCGCAAAGTTTAGGAATTTCGATCGAGCGGTTGCGCCTACTGGTACTAGTTAGTTCTTCACTCCTAGCTGGCATCGTAACAGCTTTTTGCGGCCCGATCGCCTTTATTGGCATCTCCGTCCCCCATCTCTGTCGGGGATTGTTGAAAACGTCCGATTTGCGGTGGTTATTTCCGGCTGTAAGTCTGGTGGGGGGAAGTTTTGCACTAGTAGCAGATATCATCGCCCAAATGCCTGGAGGACGCTCCGTGTTACCGATTAATTCAGTTACCGCACTGATTGGAACGCCAATTATCGCCTGGATTATCCTTCGTCAACAGCGGAATCTAGCCTCATGAGTCAAGCCTTATTAATTGCCGAAAATCTGACTGGCGGCTACTTGTCAAAATCGATTATCGATCGATTAAACTTACAACTCGAACGCGGCGAATGGTTGAGCCTATTGGGTGGGAACGGTTCTGGTAAATCTACCCTGCTCAAACTCCTCAGTCATTTGCTCAAACCGCAACAGGGTATCGTCTGGCTCGATGGCAAAGCAATTCATACCGAACCACCAAATATTGTCGCCCAGAAAATGGCTCTATTGCCCCAACAACAAACGGTACCAAGCGGCTTAACCGTAGAGCAATTAGTTAGTTTGGGGCGCACTCCCCATCAACCTTGGTACCAGTGGGAATTAACAGCAGTCGATCGAGCGCAAGTCGATCGAGCCATGATATTAACACAAGTAATTCAATTTGCAGATCGATCTGTTGAATCTCTATCTGGTGGCGAACGTCAACGCGCATTTCTGGCTCTGGCTCTGGCTCAAAATCCCCGCGTGTTACTACTCGACGAGCCAACTACCTATCTAGATCTCCGCTATCAACTCGAACTACTCACCCTACTCAAAGATCTCCAACAGCAACAAGAATTAACCATCATTACCGTACTTCACGAATTGAACCTTGCCATCCGGTATAGCGACAGGTTGGCAATGCTCAGAGATGGCTCTCTGGTCGCCGTTGGTACCCCTAAAATCGTAATTACGCCAGAAATAGTCGCAGAAGTCTTTGGCGTGCAAGTGGCGATTATTGATACTCCTGTGGGCTTGCAGATTTGCCCGTTAGCCAGCATTTAATAAATACTTATGTTTTGAGGCAAGCTGTGAGTAGACCAAATTATTGATGGGATTATCCTGCCTCAATAGCAAACAGCAATTAAGACGCAATCCCTGAGTACTTGATATAATCCTGTCAGCGACATCGACACCAACTCATAATTTCCCCTATGTCTATTTCCCGTCGTCATTTCCTGGCACTGGCTGGTGCAGGCACTAGCAGTAGCTTTCTCCTGGCTGGATTAGAAAATCTATATCGCCCATCTGTGGCAGTATCATTAGCCAAATCGCCAAAAGTTAGGGGTTACGGTGCATTAGTCAAAGATCCTCAAGGAATTTTAGATCTACCTGCGGGATTTCGCTACAAAATCGTTTCTCAAAGCGGTAAAAAGATGAGCGATGGCACCGTCGCAGCGAGCAACTTTGATGGGATGGCGGCTTTTGCAGGCAAGAATGGTTCCACAATTTTAGTCCGCAATCACGAACTCTACCCAACTGCTACCGCTAAAGTTATTGCCACTCGCGATCGGATGTACGATCCTAATTGTGGGGGCGGTACGACAACCCTAACGATCGATCGCAATCGGCAGCTAGTCGAAGAATATGTATCGTTAGCGGGGACTAATGTAAATTGTGCGGGCGGCGCAACGCCCTGGAGAACATGGATTAGCTGCGAAGAAAATACCACGATGCCAGGGATGCCAGATACAGGCAGAGGAATCGTTACCAAACCTCACGGCTATAATTTTGAGGTAGGGATCGATCGTAAAAAGCCTCTCGCACCAGTACCATTGGTAGCAATGGGAAGATTTCGCCACGAAGCAATCGAAGTCGATCCGCGCACTGGAATTGTCTATCAAACCGAAGACGATCCGATCGGCTTATTTTATCGCTTTATTCCCAAACAGCCTGGAAAATTAGCCGCAGGCGGGGTACTCGAAGCCCTCAAAATTGTCGGTAAACCCCAAGTTAATACCACCCAAAAATTCCCAGTCCGACAGAAATTTGCCGTAGAATGGGTGCGAATTGAAGAACCAAATCCGCCCGAAAATACAGTCCGGAGGGAAGGCTTTACTAAAGGTGCCGCTCAATTTATGCGCGGGGAAGGCATCTGTTATGTCAATGGTTCTTTTTACTTTACCTGTACTCAAGGTGGTAATGTTTTACCAAACCTTCCAGTATCGCCAGGGCAAGAAGCCAGAGGTAACGGCCAAATCTGGAAATATACTCCTGGTAAAACTGCTAAAAATGGTGGTTCGATCGAACTATTTTTAGAACCCAATGACGATAGTATTCTCGATATGCCCGATAATATTACAGTGGCACCCAGCGGTCATTTGATTGCTTGTGAAGATGGTAAAGGCGAACAAAGATTAGTCGGCATTACCCCACAAGGTGGTGTTTATACTTTTGCCCGCAATGCCAGAGACAATAGTGAATTTGCCGGAGCGTGTTTTTCTGCTGATGGTCGCACGATGTTTGTCAATATCTACGATCCGGGGCTGACTTTAGCAGTCTGGGGCAATTGGACGAAAGTGTAATTATTGGACTTTGCTGGATTCAAGTATGAAACTATCGGTAGGGGTAATTCATGAATTACCCCTACCGATAGTTTTAGAGATATTAATTGGGTGATAAATATATCGTGGCACTGCCCACAGAACATGTAGAGCCGTATCAAAAAGAATTTAAACTGCTTTATCGATCGAGCAATCTCTTCACTAATCGATCGCGTAGCGTGCCGTAGGCGATCGACATTAACTGCCAAAATATTTATATTACTAAATTGATAATGCTCTGAGGGCAATACCTACCCTCCGGTATGTTTAACTTAAATTCGAGTTTTGGTCGCATATAATAGAGCCATCCACTCATCCCGCGCCGATAATGGACAAAAATAAATTAACAGTAATTGCTTGTTCTGGCTCGATCCTCGCTGCTGCGCTATTTACAGATCCCAGTTATGCGATGCCGCTGCAAAACTTTGGCGATAACAATCGCCAGCTTCTCGATGGCTCCTCGCTTCCAGAAAATCGAGTCAATATTCCCCAGTCCACTGAAGACGGGATTTCACCATTAAATTACGAACGCCGATTGCAACAAACAGCGATCGCTAAATTTGGTTGTGGCTGTACCAATTGTGTAACGACGATTCGCCAAGAAGTAAAATCGGGCGAACTGGCAATCTAATTGAGCGTCACGCCTAATTGCAGTGCTGCCATTCTACAGCCATTACAATCACAACTGAAGTTTTTCTCAGCAAGCTGCTTTTGTCGATCGAGTAAAGCTTGGTGGGCAGATCTGGTATCGACAGTAGGTGCTGATACAGGCTGGATTTTCCATTGTTTGAGTGTCGTTTTCTGCGGCTGCGGTTGGGGCGGATTAGCACGAGCGATATAAGTGGCTCCAATCGCGCCAGCAACAGACAGCATTAGTAAGTTCGATAATTTCATCTTAAATACCTAATTAAGTGGTTCGATCGCCATTATAAAGCTACCCAATCGATCCCTGACACTCTCCGAAAACTAGCAATTGTAAATATTCCCAAAGCTCATATCTGAACACACATTCATATGTTAGGATAATAAGATAACTAAAAGGAGATCCACCATGTCTACTGTTACCCAAATGAAATGTGCTTGTGAGTCTTGCTTGTGCATAGTTTCGCTCTCAGATGCGATCGTCAAAGATGGCAAACATTACTGCGGCGATGCCTGTGCTAACGGTCATCCTGCCGGAACAGGTTGCGGACATACAGGCTGTGGATGCAGCAAATAGATGTCAGATCGAGCGACCGAATCAGCAATAATTGAGGATGGGGAAGATCTTTGTTGTGAAGATTCCCATCCAAATCACTCTGAAGATGTAAATGCCATTCCCGCCGAACTGCTCTCGGTAGAAAAGGCACAGCGTCTGTCAGAGTTTTTGGGCTTTTTAGCCGATCCCAATCGGTTGCGAATTCTGTCAATTTTGGCAGCAAAAGAAATGTGTGTTGGCGATCTAGCTGCTATTTTAGAGATGAATGAATCGGCAGTATCCCATCAATTAAGAACGCTGCGGGCAATCAAAGTGGTCAATTTTCGCAAACAAGGGCGGCACGTATTTTATAGCCTGCAAGATCGTCAGATTCTCGACTTTTATCGATCGGCAATCGAGCATATCGATACAACAATTTAGCAGTTTGCGATCGTTCTGTACTTAGGAATGAGGCGTTGCTGGATTGAGGTATGAATTACTCTCGAAATCTGTGGTAGGGGCGATTCGATCGAATCGCCCCCATGATTTTAACCTGCTGCTAGAAAGTAAAAGTAGTTCGCAAAGCACCAATTACCGCAGGTTGGCTATTGACATCATGATTGGGTGCAGTAAGGTAAATAATCCCTGGTGTAATACTGAGATTCTCACTGAGTTTTACCTGATAGAAGCCCTCAATATGCAGTCCAGCCTTAGTATCTGCCGTACCATCAGATGCAAAAGTTACACGCGGTGATTGCCCGACTAATAACCCCGCAATATTCCCTTCTCCACCAAAATTTGGTGCAGCAGCAGTTATCGCCCAGTTCCAGATTTGTCTGTCTACACCTGCTAACTGATTTTGAGTATATCCAGCCCAGCCACCAAGGACAAACTGAGGGCTTAACGAGAACGAACCTTGCACCCCAAAGTTATTGCTGTCGCCGCCTTGATTGGCATTAGTGCTACCAGTGGTAAAGTCGGAATTTTTAGTGCGCGTGTAAGTCAAACCAATTTTAGAATTCTCGCTAGGTTTGAGCGTAACTTGCGCCAGAAAACCATAGCTACCGCCAAATAAACCATTCCCCACTGCGGGATTATTGCCATCTCCGGCCAGATAGCCCAAACTCACTTCCATGCTATCGCTCAATTTGTGGCGAATCCCACCGCCAACTCCCTCCAGTCCATAGTAAATTGAAGGGCGACTCGCAAATGATGTAATCGCACCACCGCCACCATCACCGATATCAAAAAAAGGATTGACCGTATCGGCAAAGTCATCAGCAACCCCGACATTCGCAGATACTACCACTTGCGTTTGCGGTGAGAGTGCAAATTCATACTTGATTGCATCCATCCCAACACTACTATTAGTAGTTCCATCTGGATCCGTGGCAGCGATCCGCCCATCTAGGGTGCTAACCGCAGTAGTTCCAGCAGTTGGATTGTTGTTGGCTAAACCCAAACCGATTGATTGGAGGCGAGTGGTAAGCGTACCGCCACCGATCTCGGTTTTGAGATCCAGCCTGGTTCTCTGTCCCAGTGCTGTGTTCCGGCTGTAATCGCCAGCCACAGTCCCCGTTAGACTAAAAATTACTTGCCCTGACAATTTGGTGTTAATTGAAAACTGTTGCTTGTCGAGCTGTTCGACTTTCTTGGTTGTTTCCGCTGCTTTCCCATCAACTTCGATCAGTTTCTCTCGCAATTCTTGATTCGATCTGCGTAACGCTTCGACCTCTTCGCGGGTGACGCTTGGCTCTGATGGCGCGGGTGGGGGCGTTACTGGTG
>NZ_PVWO01000275.1 GCF_003003845.1 Chamaesiphon polymorphus CCALA 037
ACCCGAATGTGCGAGTATGGCCGAATAAAGAAATCGAACCTTTAGCCGTGCTCAATCTCAATCTGATCTGGGGTCAAATCGCCCATCGGAATCTCTTCGCCCAAAGGGGCGTACAGGGCTTGGCTAATATCGATATTACGCCAGAATTTGCTGTCAAATTAGGTGCTGCTTATGGCTCTACGCTCAAACCCGGAACGCAAGTCACCGTCTCGCGCGATCAACGCAATGTCTCGCGAATGGTATCGCGATCGCTAATTGCTGGATTGATGTCGGTGGGAATTAACGTTCAAGATCTTGAAGCTACCGCCATCCCCGTCGCGCGGAAGATTATCTACTCCTTGCGCCAACGCCAAGATGAAGTCACCGTCGTCGGTGGCATTCACGTCCGGTTGCATCCCGATCGGATGGATTCGATCTTAGTCGAATTTTTCGACGATCGCGGCATTAATATCTCCACCATTCAAGAGAAAAAGATCGAATCGGCTTATTTCAAAGAAGATCTCCGCCGCGCGCGAATTCCCGAAATCGGCGACGTCAATCGCTTTTCGCAAGGAATGGAAATCTATAAATCCGCCTTCCAAAAACAACTCAATATCGATGCGATTCGTCATGCGAGCACCAAAGTAGTCGTCGATTACGTTTACGCCGTCTCCGGTGCGATTCTCCCCCTGCTCTTATCCAAATTTGGCTGCGATGCGGTAGTACTCAACGCCAGCCTCAGCCAGATGTCTCTCACCGCCAACGAACGCGAAGCCTTATTAAACCAGCTCGGACATGTTGTCGTTGCCCTCAAAGGCTCCTTCGGCGTCCAAGTCTCCGCACATGGCGAACAACTGATCCTCGTGGACGAAGAAGGCGTGCCAATTCGCGGCGACATGCTGACAGCCCTAATGGTGCAAATCGTCCTCACAGCCTATCCTGGCGGCACTGTAGTCGTCCCCGTCCAAGTTTCTAGCGCGATCGAACAAATCGTCCGCCGTCATGGGGGCAAAGTCAAACGCACAAAAGCCAGTCCTACCGCTCTCATGGAAGCCTGTCAACAGTTGCCCAACGTCGTCCTCGGCGGTAGCGGCGAAATGGGCTTTATCTTCCCCGAATTTCACCCCGGCTTCGATGCGATGTTCTGTATCGCCAAACTGATCGAAATGCTCACTCGCCAAGATCGATCTCTGAGCAGCATCCGCGCCGAATTACCCCGTGTCTTCTATCGCAGCCACTCGATCCGCTGTCCCTGGACGGCTAAAGGCGGCTTAATGCGGCACATTCTCGAAACCCATCAACCCGAATATTTAGATACCGAAGATGGTGTCAAAATCGTCAATTATCAAGACGATCGCTGGATCTTAATTCTTCCCGATGCGGGCGAACCTTTGGTACATATTTATGTCAATGGTAACGATCGTAATTGGGTCGATGAAACGATGCGCGAATACCGTCAGCAGGTACAAGATTTTATCGAGCAATATCGCCAGACTAGCGATTAAAATGAGTCAGAGATAATTAATAGTCGAGCGATGGAAGATTACCAAGATGCTTTTCTAGAACGCCACCAAGATACCGAAGTACTCCATCTCTCCAATAGACAAGTTGCTGCTATGCACTTTGGGGGAGTAACAGTAGAATGCTTACTCAAGTCGACTATTATAGGTAATCTTCCAAGAGGAACGAGTCGCGAATGGAAAACAGAAGCAAACAATCCCGGACATACAATCACTAACCCAGGACATGATTTTCAAGATGCTCTAAGTAGGTGTAACCGTCTTAATTCTAGAGTTCAAAAATTTCCAGAAGTAAGAAAATGGATTAATATCGTTGAAAATCCTCAAGGACATTTTATTGACATGCGTTACTGTGGTAGTGAGGCTAGTGAAGCAGATTATTACAAAAAATGGTTGTTTGCTTACAAAAGTCTCATTGGTTGGTTGCAAAAACAAGCTTCTACACTTTGAGGATAGATTGAATGCAGAGAGAGAACTGGCAACAACAGCTTAAAGAAAAGCTTACTAATGAATACGCTAAAAATCCCCACTTAGAATGGGTAGATATAAATATTTCTAGTTCTGCGTTAGTAAACTTGACGATCGTTAGCGATCTCATGATGAATTTATCAATGCCAGAGCGTAAAAATAGAATTCAAAATATACTGAATGAGTTTTCTGTATCTTCAGGATTTATGTCTCTGTATACAGTAAAAGAAGGAGAATCTCTGAATCTATCTCGTCCGCAAAAACCAGATAGTTCGATCGTTCATACTTGGCACGATCTAGCCTTGTGGGCTGCAAATCCCCAAAATCACGAGCGATTACCAGAGATCTCACCACGTATTCCGCAGACAGTAAGCTTCTATTCCTTTAAAGGAGGAGTAGGTCGAACTACTGCTTTAACTCATGTAGCTTGGATTTTAGCTAATCGCGGACATAAAGTCGTTGCAGTGGACTTGGATTTAGAAGCCCCAGGTTTGAGTACTGCTTTTAAATTACAGCCCGAACCAAAATATGGGATCGTTGATTATTTCTACGAACGTGCTTATCTACCAGATAGCGTACCAGCAGATATTGAAATCGGCGATATTTTTGGTGAAGTTACGATTGCCGATACATCAGGCAGATTATTTATCGTTCCCGCTGGTATTTTAAGTTTAGATTATATTAGCAAGGTTGACGATCTGCGTGCAACAACAGTTAGCGAGCGTGGCGAAACACTTTGGTCTATTTTTAAAAATGACATTAACGATCGACTTAAACCGGATATTATCCTCGTTGATTCTCGGACAGGGATAAATCAATGGGGTGCATTATCTTTGCTAGAAGCAGCAGATAGAGCGATCGTGTTCCTCTTTCCTAACGAACAAAATCAACTGGGAATAGATGTTCTATTGAAATCGCTTAATTCCTTTGGTAAAATATCCATCGATTTCGTATTTTCTCCAGTTCCAGATACAACAGAAATCGGGCTGACTAAAATTAAGTCTATTTCAAAAAAATTGAATGTTGAAAGAGATCATGATACTGTTGAAGATAGTTTAGATTCAGATGACGATTTATCAGAATTGTTAATAGTACCATATCTAACCCCAATTGCCACTGCCGATCGATATCCCGTTATTGGGTTGCTAGATTATTATAATCGGATTGCTAATACAATCGATGAAGGAGCCGCTCGGTCTAAATCTGAAGTTGGAGGAAAGCTCATCGACGAAGACCGACGCTGGCAAATCATTGAAAGTCTAAATTTTCCACCACTCAATGCTGCCGATCCCAAACAAAACTTGAACGATTTATTTCAAAAGACGGCTAATTTTGATAGATTTTTAGAACCATCAACTTGTTTAATAAAGGGTCGAAAAGGTACTGGCAAAACAGCATTATACTTATTATTATTAAAGCATTCAACTATTGCACACAAACTAGCAAATCGTAGGTTAGATAATGTAACTTTTTTGTCTGGCCATGGTGCCTTCGATCGAAGTCGTCCATCTCGAACTGAGTTTGAGATAGTGCATCAATCTTTAATAGAAGACAAAGGAAGTTGGGAAGTATTTTGGCGAGCGTATTTAATTATTAAAGTATATCAAGATCGAGGTATTGGATTTCTAGCTATAATTAAGGGAGATAAGTTTCAATCATTAAGAAATATTTTAAAGTCTTTATCTAAAGAAGATTGGCAATCAGAGCATACACAAGCTTCTCTCCGACTATCAACAGAGTTAGAATTTAAACTAATAATTCCAGACGCGCTAGGGCTATTAAATCAAGAACAGCAAACTAAAGGAAAATACCTATGGTTTTTGTATGATGATTTAGATGAGGATTTTCCCGAGCGGGATGGTGTTAGACAAGATGCCTTAACAGGATTATTTCAGTTGATTCAATCTTGCGATGCTCGAAGATTGGAATCGATTAGATTTAAAATATTTTTACGTGAAGATATTTGGAATCGGCTTAATTTTGACAATAAAAGTCATTTTAATGGTCGAGATTTAATTTTAAAATGGAGTAGAGTAGATTTTTTAAGATTAGCATTACGTCAAGCAATTCAATCCCAAGATTTTAAGTCTTTAGTCGATCGATCTACCCCAGTTGAAAATATAGATACGGCTAATGAAGAAACTTTAAGTCGCGCTCTAGAACCGTTGTGGGGCATTCGTCGTCGGGCAGGAACTAAGGCTAAATTTGTTTCTAGATGGATTTATGAGCGATTGACAGATTCAAGTGGAACTTCTTTTCCTCGGAGTTTGAGTGCTTTACTGGAAGGAGCAAAAGCCCAAGAGTTAACGTATAAAGGCCAAACATCTGTACAAACTTCTACTGACGATCGATTAATTAGAGGTAAATCTCTAGAGATTGGACTAGAAAAAGCATCCGCAGAACGTTGTGAAGCCATCGAACAAGAGTATCCAGACTTGAGTAATTTTTTTAATGCTTTAGAAGGATTGCCAGCATTATTACCAAAAGAACAACTAAAAGATATTTGGCTGCAAACATCAATAGAAACAGCATATACATTTGAAGAGTTTGCTATTTTATTAAATGAAATTGGCATAGCAAAATGGCGCGATAAAGAAGATCGTTATGGCTTTGCAGATATTTATGTATATGGTTTCAAAATGAATCGTAGTGGTACAAAATAGTTGTTAATCTTGATATCAAAGAATCTTGTAAAATAATCCGCTCGAAACAATGTCGCTCAAAAATACTGCCCAAGAAACACTAAATATTCTCAAAGCAGGAAAATATACTAATAGTGCGGGGAAAACAGTTGAATTTCTGGCAGCGCAACAGATGGCGGTTAAGAAAACGGTTTTATATACACCGCAACAATCGTCTGCACTATTAGAACAACCACCCGCTGGTACATCCGAGCGACAACCCACGATCGAAGTCACCAGCGAAACGACTCAAGTTGCCGCCCAGCGACTCGTGCGATCTGAAGGATGTAACGATTTGGTATTATTGAGCTTCGCCTCAGCGCGGAATCCTGGCGGTGGCTTTATTAATGGTGCCAAAGCTCAGGAGGAAGATTTGGCACGTTGTTCGGGCATTTATCCCTGTCTGCTGACTCAACCTGCCTACTATGATGCCAATCGACAGGGTGAGTCGCTACTGTATACAGATAATGTCATTTATTCGCCCAACGTACCCTGGATTCGCGTCCGCAATCGGGAATTAATCGACGATGTTTTCCTTGCCTCGGTGATTACCGCACCCGCACCCAACGCGGGACAAGCTTTACGGCGCGATCCTAATTGTGGTGACGAAATTGAGATAACACTCAGGCGACGTGCGGGCATTGTGCTGGCGATCGCGCGCGATAATGGACATCTATCGTTATTACTCGGAGCGTGGGGTTGTGGGGTATTTAGCAACGATCCCAATTTAGTAGCCGATGCCTTCGGACAGTGGTTAACAGATTCGCGCTTTGTGGGTTGTTTCGATCGAGTCGTGTTTGCAATCTATACTTCCAAAAGTAATGTAGATACACTAACCGCCTTTCAACAGCGGTTTAGCTCGTAACTAAGCTTAACTGTAGCCATTAGCGGTTTTCTGTTAAAAATACTCGATCTTGGCTACAGTCAAGTTGAAGCAGTCAGGGATCTGTCCTTCCCATCTCTATCCTCATCCAATACTTCTCGGTTAAGCCAAGAATTAGCTAGTCCGCGCAGGCGGACTTCGCATCACAAGCTGCGATTTCAATCGTCAGCAGTTGTTAACCGAGAAGTATTGTATCCTCATCTACTTAGATGATTTCTGCTTCTAAGCCCTCAGATCCAATTGCACGAGGTTGAGCAGTTGCCATTTGATAAAGAACCGCCAACGGGAGAATTCCTAAAATTAATCCCAATAAGATGGGAATATAAATTCCGGCTGCGATACTCGTAATCGTGGCAAAACCAAAATTACCCAGATAAACCGCCAGTGGCAAACCGAGTTGAGTAGTCGGTAGTGTCAGCGGCTTCATCCGCCAGATTAGTGTCGCTACGGTCATAAATACCACTCCCGTCCCGAACCAACCTGCAAAATTCTCGTAGGGCATTCCAAAAAAGGCACCTGGTTGCTCCCACACCCAAAATGGTACTGTAGTTTGACTCATGGCTGGATCGAGCACGAAATCCCAAGAAGTTAGTAACAGCGAGCCAAAACCGATCGCGCCTACATATTTAACCACTTTGGGAATGGCTAAAGTTTCCAAGCCAGCACGAGCGATGAGATAGGCACTAAAGCCGATATAAAACCATGACAGGGGAATGGTAAACGGTACCAACCCAGCAATTTTGTAGCCCAATCCCGATAAATAATGATAATGCCCAAACGGAAATCCCGTACTAGTGCCCAATAACTCACTGACCAAAGATAGTCCGATCGCGGGAATCATAAATCCTAAACAATGCCAAAGACCCAGAGTTCTGTAAGCATATACTGCTACGGCTGACGTTCCCAACAGCATATAGACTACGCCGCCACCTGCCATCGACCAGCCAAAAGCGGTTTTGCCGAAGTCGGGTAAGGCATTAATAAAGTCAGTATTTGGTAGCACCAACAGCAGTCCGGCGAGACCAAACCCCATTGATAAAATATGTCCGATCAGCAGACTTCGCTCAACACGCATAAGTTTTTCCATCGATCGCGTCTATGTAGATTAAGTTTGCTAGTTCATCCAACTTGAGTCTGAAGTGTCCGCTCGATCTTGACAGCTCGCGCGTTGCTGCTTGAAGATCGAGCGTTCGCAACTACCCAATTTATAAATTGGATGAAGTTTATCTAATAGTTTACAAATCTTTACTAAGTAGCATGATGTATTCAACCAACATAACTGCCCAATTAATCTCGATTTGGCTCGAATTTGGCTCAAATTGCCAGAAAATCTATCAAAATAAATAATGTCTACATGAGTAATCGCTACGACTCAATCGCTAATTTAGTATCGATCGAGTGAGTATTTACTATCGATCGATCTCACCGCAGATCTGGCGATGCCAAGCGGGTAGATCGAAACAGGCGATCGAATCTGTCTCGCCTCTAGACAAAATTATCTAAATCCAGTTATAATTGAGTGTTTGGCACTCTTGTAACGCACTTATACGGGTAAGCGCGTAGCTCGACAAGAGCCGCTCAGGTTTTTGTACATAGATAAATTTATACCCATGGCGAAGAAAGGCACGATCGAGCGGGAAAAAAACCGCGAGCGACTAGTCGCAAAATATGCAGAAAAGCGGGAAGCTTTGTTAGAAGAGTTTAAAAATGCTCCCTCAGCTCAAGCGAAGTTCGCAATTCACCGCAAAATCCAACAATTACCTCGCAACAGCGCACCCACTCGGTTGCACAATCGTTGCTGGGTTACTGGTCGTCCCCGTGGATACTACCGCGATTTCGGTCTATCCCGGAACGTTCTCCGCGAATGGGCACACCAAGGTTTGTTACCTGGCGTTGTCAAATCTAGTTGGTAGCATCGACTTATTATTTTGTAAGTCTGAAGTTGAATGTGGATAGAGCGTAGAGGGTAGCGGATGCGCACTCGTCGGTTTCCCCGACGGTTTAGCGGCGCATCGACCGGGGGGAGGTTTTCTCCTGGTTGTGTGCGACAAGACAGCGACCCAAATCACGCGGAGGTTCCCTCTGCATGTGTTTGGTTCAAGACAGCGCACCAAGCAAAAAGCTGTCTCTTATAC
>NZ_PVWO01000276.1 GCF_003003845.1 Chamaesiphon polymorphus CCALA 037
GGGAGCCGGAACCGAAGGTGATGGCGGGGTGAGGGCTGCCAAGGTTTCCGATCGAAAAAGAAGGTTTTGTGAAGCGGATTTGGTATCAGAACTCAATTTAGGAAAAACGATCGATGCAGATCCGCAAGCGAAATTGCCTGACCAACATCAGTAACACGATCCTGTTCCTGGCGTTGCTGACAGTGGCGATCGTCGGTGGAGTCAGCTTCTTTTCCGCCCGCGAAGCCTTGAAAGAGGCTTCCTTTAACCAACTCAAGGTGGCAGCCACACTGAAAGAAGCGGAGATTAACCGTTGGTTTGAGGAACGCGAGCGGGACTTTGCGATCCTGAGTCAATCCCCTGACACTCAAGCTAACTTCAAACTGCTGCTCCGCTCCGAGGTAGGAACCACCGATTATCGATCGGCTCAGACTCAACTCGTGCGCCACTTTAACAACGTTACAAAGTTAAAACCGAGCTTTAAGCGGATCTCACTCTTAAATAACCGCAATCGCATCATCCTCTCGACCGATCCCACGCTGCTCGGCAAGGATGTTGTGACGGCTAATCTCACCTCCCTGGAAGGAATCGAACCCGGTCGTAACTTTACCCCCATTCTCTATCGATCGCCGATTACCGATCGACCTGCGATTACCTTGGCTGCGCCCATGCGCGATCCTGCTGGTCGAAGGCAGGGCGAAATCTTAGCAGATCTCAATTTTGAAGGAATTGCCGAGGTCGTGGGGAAGCGAGCGGGGTTGGGGAAAACGGGCGAAACTTATTTGGTCGGTTCGCTGGTGAGAGAGCATACCTTGATTTCACGCGAACCGCTCGACTTATCATTAGTCTTCTCCCCGCAGCTCCACAGCCAGGGCATCGATCGGGCAATGCAGGGTCAGAGTGGTGCAGATCTATATCAAAATTCTACAGGTGTACCCGTGTTGGGCGTGTATCGCTGGCTCAAGCATCAAAATCTGGTGCTGTTGGCGGAGATGAGTCAGGACGAAGCCTTCAGCCCTGCCCGACAATTGGCAACTACAATTATTACAGTCGGATTAATCTCGACAGTAGGCTTATTTATTGGGGTGCGGTGGTTGACACAGCAACTCAAAGTCTCTCAGCAGCAATTAAAGACCTACAGCCAGCGGCTGGAAAAAAAAGCTGAAGAAGCAGAAATAGCCAGCCAAGCGAAAGGGACATTTCTGGCGAATATGAGTCACGAGTTCCGCACGCCCTTGAATGCCATCCTGGGATTCACGCAAATTATGGCGCGGGATGCCACGGCCACGCCCGGACAATTGGAGTATCTCTCGATTATCAGTCGCAGTGGCGCACACTTATTGACCTTGATTAATGATGTCTTATCGATGGCGCAGCTCGAAGCAGGCCGCGCCACACTCAGCGAGTCCAGCTTCGATCTGAACCATTTATTGGGTGCGCTCAAGGAAATGTTACAGATCGAGGCGCAAGCGAAAGGCTTGGTGCTGGTGGTGGAGCGATCGCCTGATGTACCCCGCTACATCCACACAGACGAACACAAACTGCGTCAGGTACTCATTAACCTCGTCGGCAACGCCATTAAATTTACAACAACCGGACGAGTCAGCCTCCGAGTCAGCAAAAAGCAGCCCTCACCCGATCGATTCCCCGCATCCTCCCAATTGAAGCTGCGATCGCCCAGAGAATGGCTAGACTTTGAAATTGAGGATTCTGGCCCTGGAATTCCCGCCGTTGAATTAGATCGGTTATTCGATCCCTTTTTTCAAGCTGCCAAGCTGCAAAAGTCTCCCCAAGGTTCGGGTTTAGGACTGACAATCAGCCAAGAATTTGTCAACCTCATGGACGGCGAAATCGGCGTTCGGCAGACATCCCCACGGGGTACGACCTTCGGATTTACCATTCAAGTGGCCTCCGTTATTTCGGCAGTCGAGCAGGCTAAATCACCAGATCGATACATGGTTACTAAGTTAACACCCGATCGACCGCCTGCTCGCATTCTGATTGTGGAAGATTCCTGGGAAAATCGTCGGCTGCTGGTCGATCTGCTCGCGGGGGTCGGTTTTGAAGTTCGAGCAGCCGAGAATGGTCGAGAGGGGGTGGAGATCTGGTCGTCTTGGCACCCCCCCCCGATCTGGATGGATATGCGAATGCCGTTGCTAGATGGCTATGCAGCTACCCGCCAAATCCGCAGACAAGAAGCAAAACGGCAATCTCAAGGCAGATTATCCCAACGCACCAAGATTATTGCGCTCACCGCCAGTGTGTTTGAAGAAGAACGTACCGCTATTTTGGCAGCAGGATGTGACGATCTCGTTCATAAACCCTTTCAAGAAGCAGTCATTTTTGAAAAAATGGCTAATTATTTGGGCATCACTTACCAATATGTCGAAAAATTCGCAGTGGCGAGTTGTCAAGTTGACTCTACACTCAAACCTGCACTAGCATCCGAGCACCTGGAAGTAATGCCTCAAGACTGGATTGTCGCACTCCATCAAGCCGCGCTCCGAGTCGATGCGGATATCATTTTAGAATTAGCCGAGCAAATTCCAACTGCCAATCTATTGCTAGCAATCCAACTCAAAGATTTAACCCAAAGCTTCTGTTTTGAGGAAATTATGGAACTTACCCAACCATACATAGGGCTTGCTGAATAAAAGCTAAAACCTAGACGGAGAGAGCGTAAGAGCGAGGGGGAGAGATAGCCAGGTGCAAGGAAATCGGATAAAATCGGTCAAAAACCTAGCACGAATGCTCCGCCAAACTCAATAACGCTGTGGTTTTTCCCGCTCCTGGCGCACCTAAAAATCAGCAATTTGGCGTTGTTGCGCCAGAGTACGTGTAAAATTCTGCAAGATAGCCCTCAAAGGCACATTATTTCATTGAAATTTTAAGTCAAGACCGCCCAAATTGCAGATTTTGAATTTTTCTCAGAGCAAGGGTTGCAACCTCATCTTGCAGGTTTTTAGTCGTATTCTGTCACAACGCCGTATTTACTTGCTCTCTTCTGGTCATGTCACTCTAGCCATCATTTTGAACCATAACTTGGCTCAGAGTTATTGAAAAACTGCTGTTTTTAGTGAGTAGGATATGTAATTCTCAAAAATATCCCTTATTTGTCACTCTAGGCAGAAGAAAATGAATGAATCGTAGTTAAGTCTCGATTGAGAAAGGCATTAGCACAGAGATTGACAAGCGAAATCAAAGCAAGAAAACTCCTAATAAGGAGAGGATTATTAAAAACCCGTAACCAAGGTTTAACTAAATTAAAAGCTAAAAGTGGTACTAATAGTAACTGAATATTATTTAGCATTGACTTCCATCCAGATTTTATTTGCCAATCGGGATGAGCAGCTAAATAACTCTCTAATTCAGCTTGGCAAGTTGACAGTCGAGCAGGTTTAGATGCTGGTAGCGAAGGTGCCAATGAACTAATCAAGAGAAAGGCACAGCAAATCAGTTCCCACCATTTAGCAATGTCAGCATATTTAGTCAAAGTAAAATCTGCCCATCCTAACTCTGACTTACATTGTTTAAATCCATACTCTACCCAAGTTCGCAGTCCATAAATATTACCAATGTCTTTGTAACTGACATCTGGGATATTTGTCATCACAAAAGATGTACTGTTTTCTGGCAATGTTTTGGTGTCAGTTGTGACATACCAGTAGGTATAACTTCTTCGATGCCCAAAAATCACTTCACTCACATAACGAGTTGCGGTATGCCCATCACTAAAAACTCGCTCAAACTTGCGCCATTTATTCTGTCTGACTGCTTGGTGCGAACGCACGCCGAGGAGACCTCGGCGCGATTCGCATCCGCTTTTTCAGTCTTCAACATCCACACGCCATGATTACTTCTAATTGATACCATGAACTGGAGCTTTAGCTTCTCCAAAGCTCCAATTAAGTTAGTCGAACTCTCACCATATAAACTATCGGCTAAAACTCGCTTGATTTTTAGTCCTAGTTTAACTAGTTCCTTGACTAATCCAACAGCTATTTGGGGTTTGCTTTGATATTTATCACCTGGCTGTAATCTCTGCTTCGGCTTGTATATCTCAAAGCTCAGTGGGAAGACAATTCCATCTTTTAGCCCATAAATATTTACACTCACTATCCCATTGTCTACTTTTCCTAGTCTGCCTAAATACTGCCGAGCGACATAATCTGTATGAGTGCCCTTCTTTGGATCTCCTGTTTCATCAATGATAATATCGATAGCTTCTCCTTTGAACCAATCCAGAATTAATTTCAGTCTTACTGTCTTTAGTTCTTGAGATGTCCAAGGTGAGCTAGTGATAAAATGATGTAGTGATTGACCTTGCTCTAGTCCAACTATTTTGGCTATTCTCGACAAGCTTTTTCGCTGACTTGGTGTGATAATTCCAATTATAATTCGCTTGAATGCCTCATAGCTTCTCACTTCTGGAAAGATACTTTTATACTGATTGCAATATTGGTCGATGAAACCAATCGTCGGTTGTGAAGTTCTTGGCTGTGTCATATGCCCTGTCTCCTTTTCCGCTCTTTATTTATATTTTACCTCTCCTAGAGTGACAAACAAGGGATAAAACCTAAAATGAACACCCTCTATCTTTAGATTTATGCAACAAATCAAATCCTGTGGTTTTATTTTATTTCGAGGAGATCGCTCCGAGCCTCAAAAATCTTTCTTATTGATGAAGCATAGCGAACGGTACGACTTACCCAAGGGACATGTCGAGCCTGGTGAATCGGATCTAGAGTGCGCGCTTAGAGAGACAACAGAAGAAACTGGCATTGCGGCTAGCGAGATCGAGATCGAGCCAGATTTTGAGTATCGATCGATTTATTATCCGCAGTACGCTAGGTTTAATAATGAGACTGTCGAGAAGACTTTGATTATTTTCTTAGGTTGGGTGGCTTCGCAAACCTCGATTACTACTACCGAACATTTAGGATATGAATGGATCGATTGGCACCCACCCCATCAAATTCAGTCGCAAACGATCGATCCACTGTTGGCTGAAGTTAGTGTTTACTTTGGACAAAAGCAGCTATGCTGACTTGGTGATAATCTCGATCGTGTAGTTAACACTGCTTCAATCGGGCTAATACCACCATAATTTCATCAATAACCTTGACCATTTGCGATGTGGGTCGATCGTGTTGATTTAACATAATACTAAATACTAGCGGCGAATATTGAGGGGGATTGATATATCCAGAGAGACTAGCTACGCCACTCAAACTTCCCGTTTTTGCTTTGACAATGCCTTGAGCTAAAGTCCCTTTCATCCGATTTTTAAGGCTGCCGCTGATGCCTGCAACTGGTAAAGATTCGCGATAAATTTGGGCGGTAGGTGAGATTGCCATTGCCGATAAGACACGCACGAAAGCAGTCGGTGCGACTAAATTATGTCGCGATAAACCAGATCCATCGCGGAGACTATATGCTTGCGGATCTACTCCCATTGCCGTGAGATTTTGTTTGAAGAGGGCGATGCCTAGGGTGCTTGTATCTTGACTACTGCTAAAATGTTCGGGATGAGTTCTACCGATCGATTTTAGTAGAACTTCAGCATAGACATTATTACTTTTTTGATTGGTTTCGTTAATTAGTTCGGCAATTGGTGGAGAGTTAATTGCGGCAATTTCTGACAGATTAACAATGTTCTGTCCCGATACTACTTGCGTACTGTCGATCGTTATGCCCGATCGATATAAACTTTGACGAAAGGCAGTGCTAAAAGATTCGGCTGGATTGACTAATGGTAGATCGATTTGGGTGGGAGTAGCATTGAGGGCTAGTTTACCTGTCAAGCGAATTTTCGATTTACCAAAAATTGCACTCGCATTGACAGTATTTTGTTCCGTAGCTGGAGCCGTTATACTTTGGTTTTCTACTTGCCAATTATTTAAACTCGGATCTTTCCAGGTATATGTCAGCGGCATTCCGATTTGTTGCGAACTGACGACGAGCGGATTGGAATTTTGACCGAGCATCAAACCATTAATTGGTGGTGCATAATCGGTCGATAAATCGCCCCATTCCCAATCGCCATTAATCGGCTCGCCGCGAAAATAACCATCGTCGAAGCTAATTTGTCCGATCCGATCTCTGCCTTGCTGCTTGAGTTGTTGCGCGATCGAGTCTAAACCAGTCACGGTCAAACTCGGATCGCCTCGACCTACCACCAACAGATTGAATTTATTGCCAGTACTCGGTAGCTGATATACCGAAGTCCGCAGCCGCATCGGCGCACCGAGTTGGCGCAGAGCTACGGCTGTGGTAATTAGCTTGACATTAGAAGCGGGAATGAATAGTCGATCGCCATCCCGATTATAAAGCTGACTCGTGCCATTTAATGCCTGGATGACAATTCCCCAGCGATAACGGCGTAATTCCGGTCGATCGACGATCGCATTAATCGCTGTGGTGAGTTGGCTGGAGCAAACTGCTGGCAGTGCTGGGGGTGGAGCAACTTGTGATTGCGCCAGCGTCGGCATAGCGATCGACAATTGCATCAATAACCACCCGCAGGCTGTGGCGACTCGCTGACGGGACAGAAATAACTGCTGCATACTGTAGACTCACACCCCATTTTTTCAATCCTCAGTCTACATGCAGTCAGCACATTTTTCCTACTCCCTTCCCAGTGTCAAATTAGATATCTATCGTAGTGAGTGGATAGTGGATAGTGGATAGTGGATAGTGAATAGAAAGATAGCAGACTAGATAATTTGCATCATATATAGCGATCCTAAATGATTCATGAGAATTTCTATCCTATTCTCTGCGTCCTTTGTGTCTCTGCGGTTAAAACTAAAGCGAAATCGAATCTCACAAATGATTTATGACTGCTATATCGCTATTGTCTATTTGTTATGTGGGAAGGAAATACGAGGTTTTATCCCGGCTCGGAAGTTGGCGTGGGTGTTTTGAGTCGAGTGACGATCGCGCTCGTAACGAGATGAGACAATAGTCCCAAGGGGCCAAAGAATAGACCCAAAATCAGCGAATGAGTCGTAATAATGCCTTTGTCTTGCCCTTCTAAATAGATGTATCGCCCGACAAATAAGTCCATGACGAGGAAATGTACCCAACCGACAGCAGCAGCCCCTTCATCGGCGAAAAAGCGGGCAATGTCAGCTAGTTTGGGATTGGCAAGAGCTTGAGCTGATTCGGGGTTGACAGCGACGACGAGCAGGTAGAAATACAATCCAGCCAGAGCCATGAATGGTAGGGGCGAGGATATTACTTTGCGGGTAATCTCCCATTTGGGTAGGACGATGATTAATGCCCAGAATGGCAAGACGAACAAGTTAGCACCGTCGAATAGTTGACTCAGCATGGGGAAATTTATGAATGATGAAGTGGGCAAGTAATTAACTAAGCTCCATTATCATCCAAAAATCAAATCGTGTCTCAAAGACAGACGATATCTATCTTCACACCGAAATCCTGTATTAATTTATCTGCTTTTAGTTGCAATCGATCGAGATAAATTTTGTATTTTCATAACAACTCTTCATCAAAAATAAATCGAAACCTATTTTCTTAGTGAAGGCAACCGGAAGGATAGTAGATTAGTGTCCTACCACACTTACAAAACTGGTGCGATTACATTGTAGTATAAATCATGGTGAAAGTCCATAAATAATGCTACCAGCCTGGTATCCAGACATGATACA
>NZ_PVWO01000277.1 GCF_003003845.1 Chamaesiphon polymorphus CCALA 037
ACCAAAGTTAGACCGATCGATAGCCCCAACAGCCACGTTCGACGCGTTATAATTCTTTACGGAAGCCCCATTAATCGTAGCTATCGATACTATGACAAAACCCGCACTAAATAGTTTTTTTGTCGGTCGCGCTCTAGCTCAGAGCATCAATGACAAACTAGGCGAGACTTTGACCTATACCCTGAGCGAATTAGGCAAAATTAACGCCGAACAAGGCGAAAAACTGCGCCAGTTTACCCAAGAAGTAATCGAGCGTGCTGCCAGAGAGACTAGTAATGCTGGTGGGAATACTACTACTGTATCGGCAGATGGTCGCACAGTCGATGTCCAAGAAACGATCGACGAACTCAGAGCAGAAATTGCCAGACTCAGAGCCGAAATTCAACGCCATCGTCATGAGAGTTAACAGCTAGCATTTTGTGGAGTTTGGGATGTCCGCTCGTCGGGTCACCTGACGTCAAAAGGACATCGAGACAGAATTGCCCTCAAAGACAAATCTAGAGGTCTGCTGTTCGTCCATAAATAAATTCGACCGATCGTAAGCAATTTTATGCTCGGTCAATGTTAATCGCCAAAAATAATCGCTCGTTCGCGTTCAGCTTCGCGTCTCGTATCGCCAGAGGCGAGGCTACGCCAACGCGTAGCGTCTCGTAGCGAAGCGTCTCCGAAAGGAGAAGAGAAGAGAAGAGAAGCGTCGGCTCTGCCGAATCGAATAACCACTAACCCCTAATATAAATTTTGTGACTGCTATTTCCGAACCTTGTCCCTCGCCGAGCGGCGATTCTGCCGAAGAGCGGTTACTCGTGTCTAGCGGAGTTGAGGCAAGCACGCGTTTGTCTTTACCACCTGAAGCTACTGGATCGGAAGCGTCCGCGATCTCTATGCCCCAAATTGTGACAGATCCACAGATGAGTAATGATAACCGTGCTTATCGCTGGAACCGAAATAACTATTCCAAGCGGCGGCGGACGATCGATATTTGGTCGTTTTTCCTGACCTTCTTGAGTAGTTCTTGGATAGATGGTAAGAAGTGGAGCTATATTAGCGGCTATACTGAGGCAAAACAGGCGGCTAGGCGGCGCAAACAAGCAATTTGGATTCGGGATACCTTTTTGGAATTAGGGCCGACATTCATCAAATTAGGGCAACTATTTTCAACCCGTGCCGATCTATTCCCCGTCGAATATGTCGAAGAACTCTCGAAGTTGCAAGATCGGGTACCAGCATTTAGTTATAGCCAAGTTGAAGAGATTATCGAGCGAGATTTGGGCAAAAAGATCCCCGAATTATTTGCCAGTTTCGACCCGATTCCTCTGGCAGCGGCGAGTCTGGGGCAAGTACATCTAGCCAGACTGTATACGGGGGAAGATGTCGTCGTCAAAGTTCAACGCCCCGGACTAAATAAATTATTTACGATCGATCTGGAAATCCTGCGCGGGATTGCCAAATATTTTCAGAATCATCCTAAATGGGGTGGCGGCGGACGCGACTGGCTGGGGATCTACGACGAATGCTGTCGGATCTTGTGGGAAGAGACAGATTATATCAGTGAAGGCCAAAATGCCGATACCTTCCGCCGGAACTTTCGATCGCAAGATTGGGTCATGGTGCCTCGGGTTTACTGGCGGTATTCCTCTACTCGGACGCTGACGCTAGAGTATTTACCGGGGATTAAAATCAGCTCCTACGAAGGACTCGAAGCCGCTGGACTCGATCGCCAAACGATCGCCCGCCAAAGTGCTACCGCCTATTTACAACAATTGCTCACCGATGGCTTTTTCCATGCAGATCCGCATCCAGGAAATGTAGCGATCGACCCTAAAACCGGAGCCTTAATCTTCTATGATTTTGGCATGATGGGGCGGATCGCGCCCGGTACCAAAGAAAAGCTGATGGATACCCTCTTAGCCATCGCCGGACGCAATGCCGATCGCGTAGTCAAAGGTTTAGTCGGACTGGGTGCGATTGCTGCCGAAGCCGATACCGATCCGATTCGTCGCTCGGTGCAATACCTGCTCGATAATTTCCTCGACAAACCGATCGAATCGCAATCGATCGCGCAGATAACCGACGACTTGTATGATATTGCCTACGGGCAACCCTTCCGGTTTCCAGCGACCTTTACCTTCGTGATGCGGGCTTTTTCCACGATCGAAGGTGTTGGCAAAGGATTAGACCCCGATTTTAACTTTATGGAAGCCGCCCAGCCCTTTGCATTTCAGATTATGAACAGTAACGGTAATACTAACCCCGATGCCAATACATTTCTCGCCGAGATCGGCAGACAAGCCGCTCAAGTGGGCACTTCTGCTTTAGGCTTGCCCCGCCGCCTCGAAGATACGATCGACAAATTAGAGCGCGGCGACATTCGCGTCCGCGTCCGCTCTAGCGAAACCGATCGTTACCTCCGCAGGCTGGGTACCATGCAGCAAAATACAAATTATGCCATCTTGGTTGCGGCTTTTACATTGTCTGCTACGATTTTATTTGTCAACGCACAGGTAATTCCGGCTGGCGTAGTAGGTACTATGGCAGTTATCGCTCTGGTAACCTGGTTCCGGCAAATGCGCAAATTGGATCGTCAAGATCGGATGTCATAACCGAGCGATTTCGCCTACGAGATACTACTAGAATAGAATGTAGCAATTACACGATCGCAGTGTCCCAATTTGGGTATTATGAGATCGATAAATAGCAAACACTCAATTAAGTTGTATCGATCGCCAGATTTGCGAACGCTGCGGCAGCCAGCTCCAAACTAACTCGCACGCTCTGACAAATTGTCTGTTTGAAAATTTAAAGATTGTTAATCGGTACAGGCATTAGATTATGAAATCGCTGTTCACAGGTCTTACAGATAAAGGGATGGTGCGTAGTGCCAACCAAGATTCATACCATATCGATCCTGATGGACGATTTTTTATAGTTGCAGATGGGATGGGCGGTCATGCTGGTGGTGAAGAAGCCAGCCGGATCGCGATTGAGGTAGCACACGCATATCTCGATCGTAATTGGGAGACAGAACCCGATACCAAAAATCTGCTCGCCCAAGCTCTAATTGCCGCCAATGATGCGATCGTCGCCGACCAAGAATTAAATGCCCAGCGCGGAGATATGGGCACCACGTTGGTAATGATTCTATTCCGCGACGATTTGGTCTGGTCGGCGCATGTGGGCGATTCGCGGCTGTATCGGTTGCGTGGTGACAAGTTAGATGCAATTACTGAAGATGATACTTGGGTGGCTAGAGCGATGAAATTGGGGCAACTCAATGCCGAAGAAGCCAAAGTCCATCCCCTGCGTCACGTCCTTTCCCATTGTCTGGGTCGGCGCGATTTACGACAAATTAATATTCAAACTCAAGATATTACTACTGGCGATCGAATTTTACTCTGTAGCGACGGTTTGACCGAAGAAGTCCCGCACGATGAGATTGCCATCCATCTCCAAGCCGAAACCGAAGAACTGGCAGCCCAAGCTCTAGTAGATGCAGCCAAGCAGCATGGTGGCAGCGACAATATCACCGTAATTATTGCCACAATTCAATAATTCGATCGAGTTAGCAATGTTCGAGCAGAATGCGGGTTGAAAAAACCCGCTGGTAATTTGTCGATCGAAAAACAACGAGCTTTTGAAGCATATTAGAAATCTATTAAATCCAAAGATCGTCTGTTAACAAATTATAGTTTCGATCTTCATAAAACTTAGTAAAGTCTCGATTGTCGGAAGCTGGAAATTCGGCGATAATTTGCTCTTTTAATGTTAGCAAAATTCGATCGCCAATAACTGCACTAAACGAGCCACGCAAAGCTCTTTCGTACCATTCGTGCAGATTACTCTCAGTAATAATACTCTGAATTTTGGCTTTCCAGCCAATTTGATTGAGCAATGAGACTATTAATGCCTGTTCGCTGTCTCGGCAAACGATAACAATTCTGTCTGCGGTGACTGAGCCGACAATATTTTCAGCTAATTCGGTCGTTAATGAAAGATGCTTAATTTGGATAGCCATCCCAAAATTAGCATACATATCCAATCCTCTGTCGGCAGCATTTGTGATGCCAACTCGATAAATTTTAGCTGGTAGATTCAATAAATAGTTATCTGGTGTAAGCCCAATTACCATTTCGGTGAAATCTGAGAACTCCTCTAGTAAACCCAGCTTATTTTCATTAATGGAGATCGTAATTGTAACTTCTAAAGCTTCAACTAAACTAGAAAATAATGAATAGACGACGATTTCATAAACTTTATCGATACTTCGTCGCAATCCTGGCTCTTTCCAGAATAAATCGATAAATTCTCGAACTTCAAAATCGGTAGTACTGTGAGTGTCGTAATATTTTAATGCAGATGATAGCTGTGTAAACCGTTCGGCAAATCGACGATAAATATATGCTTCAATAATTCCACCTTTCAACCTATTTTCTTCACCTAAAACTACTAAGGTTTGAGGTGGCATGGCTTTAGTAAATAGAGCTTCTTGATACTCTGCTGAAGAGGAACTACTTCGCCCTACAAAACGATCGGTGATTAAATTTCGCCAAGCTTTAGACGTGTTTCGATATGTATTTAGATCGCTCAAATCTAGATCTCGATGAACCCGATCGCGATAGAGTATTTCAGCTATTTGAATCGGCTTATACAAATGCACTCGGCTAATTTTGATAATCCGATCCAAGGCAGCTTTTGCTTCTGCTAAAGTCATGCTTAAATAGCTTCCAAAAGGGTAAGTTGTTTGACTGTTTTTTTCAGTTGGCGTTGCTGAATCGCTTCAACCATTTTACCAGCAACAGCTTCGATTACTGGTACTGCGACGCTATTGCCAGTCAATTTTCGCATGGCTTGGTAGCTAACCACAATTTTGAAAGTCTCTGGGAAGCCTTGTAATCTTAGCATCTCTCTAGAAGTCAAACGTCTTTTTCCGTTTACTAATAGATAATTATAAGATGCCCCCGCTCTCAACGCGCACGAGTATGGTAAAGCTGATATATTTCCGCCCTTATTTTCATGCCATATAGAAGGATTAGGCGATAGTTTTTTAATTTTGTCTAGACGATTAGCGACTATTTTATCGGTCGCAAAGTACGATGGATCGATATTATTGTCATCTTCTAATACCTTTGATAGCGATCGATACGAACCTAATGGTGTCGGAAAGCTAAAATCAAGATCTTCTCTAAACCCAACAATAATTATTCGTTCTCTTTTTTGAGGCAGACCAAAATCTAAGGCATTTAAAACGGCAATATGAACGAAATAGCCTAAGGCTTCGAGCTTTTCTCTAATTACCAGTAAAGTTCGACCGCGATCGTGAGATTTAAGTTGTTTGACATTTTCTAGCATAAAAGCGTAAGGCTGCTTGCTTCTTAAAATCTCTTCGATATTAAAAAATAGCGTTCCTCTCGTGTCGGCAAAGCCTAAAGATTTGCCAATAATACTAAACGGCTGACAGGGAAAGCCAGCAAGTAAAATATCGTGTTTGGGGATATCTTCAGGCGCAATTTTAGTAATGTCTCCATGTGGTAACTCCCCATAGTTAGCTTCATACATTTTTTGAGCATCGGTATCCCATTCTGAAGAAAAAATGCACTCGCAGCCATGCACCTCAAATCCAAGTCTAATTCCACCGATTCCGGCAAAGAGGTCGATTATTTTAATGGTCATACTTTACCTAATTTCGCGATCGGTTTAACCAATCTTACCAAAAATATCCGGCTTTAACTTGCGTGCGTTGGGCGTTAGGATCGTGCTCTAGAATATATTCTCGCGTAATTGCACCCTGTTCTCGTAATTTTGCCACCTCACTTTCAGCGACTTCGGTATCTGTAGATAATAAAATCACTTGCTCGCTAGCGGCGGGAAAATAGCGTTCGATTAAATTAGTGCGATGTGAGGAATCTAGTCTACCTAATGGTGTATCGATCGCGATCGGTAATTGGCGTCCTGAGACTCTAGCTAACCCCCATAATAAGGCGATCGCCAGCAGTTGTTTTTCGCCTGCGGAGAGTCGATGTTTGGGTAATAATTTGCCGTCGCGATCGTGGAGGGATAGGGTGAATGTGGTACTATCGATCGTCACGCGCCCGACGAGTTCGGATTTATGCAGTAGATAGCGAAAACATTCGGTGACTTCGTTTTCGAGTTTATTAATCTTTTTGAGCGTCAGTTTTTCTTTAAATACTTGTAATGTGGCTTTGACTTTAGCGATCGAGTCAATAATATGGCGATCGTTTTTGAGCTGGATATTTTTTTCGGTATAATTTGCTAATTCTTGTTTGGTTTTGGTAACGATGCGATCGAGTTCGACATATTGACGATCGCTACTAATTTTATCGGCTTTGAGTTGAACTACTAATTCGCGGGCGGTATTTTCTTGAGCTTTGAGGCGGGTGTATTCTTCGGGCGATGCAGCTTCGGCAATTTGGCGATCGAGAAAATCTAGTTCGGTTTCGAGTTTTGTTAATTGAGTTTGCAGGTTGCTAGCTTGGTGAAGATCGCGATCGAGTTCGGAGGTGAGGATACGATCTAACTGGTTTATTGCTTCAGCATCTACACCCAAATAAACCGAACTTTCTAATTCGACTTCTTTAACTAAGTTCTGGTTTTCATTGGCTAAAAAAGCGCGAACATCGGCGATCTGGTTATCTAAAAGCTGCTGACGATCGAGAAATTCTAGCAACCGTCGATCGCGATCGACTAATAATTCTAGGGCGGCTTTGCCTTGTTGATGGCGTAACTCGATCGCTCCTTGCGCTCGAACTTCAGTTAATAACGGTGCTATTAATCCCAATGGTAAATTACCCGCCGCTAGCTCGGCTAAGTCTTGTCGCAGGCGATCGATTTGAGCTTGAATAGCTTTTGATTCGATATCTAATTGCTTGCCTTGAGCGGCAATGTTGCCCCCTTCCAGGACAAATTTATCAAAAGCTTGTCGCTCTTGCTCGATCGCGATGACTAACTTTGCATCGAGTCGTTCTAACTCTGATGCCAGCGTAGTTAATTCTAATTGCTGTTGCTCTAACCTCGATTCAATTTCATCGATCGCATCTAATTGTTTGCCAGTCGCAATCTCCCGCCGCTTTCTGGTTACTAATATATCTAAATCGGTCGCCAGTCGTTCGGCTAATTCTAATCCCAGTAATGATTGAATCGCATCGAATACGCCGACGGGTGGAGTTTCTTGCTCTGCTAATTCTTTGACTTGTTCGCCATCGAATAAAAATAGATTAGAAATTCCTAGCGGTAACAGATTCTCGATATATTCCTCCCAAGTATTCAGGAGCATTTTATCGGCCCAATCATTGACCAATATTCCTAAAGTATCCTTACCATCTTTAGGATTGCGTTCCCAATATCTGACGATCCGAATCTCGCGTAACTCGCCCTCTTCAGCAACTTCAAAGGCTAATTCTACCCGCGTTTTTTCGCTCAATGGTGTTTGCCGACTCACGCATTGGTCGAGAAAATCACCATAACTCAAGTTTCCCCGCGTCGAACACTGCGCGCGAGCACCGTACAAAGCCAACCGCAGGGCATCCATAATCGTCGTTTTGCCACCACCATTCATCCCCCCAATCAAAATAATCGGACGGCTATCTGCGGCTGAATCCGGTAATAAATTAATAGTGTTCTTACCTAGATAAG
>NZ_PVWO01000278.1 GCF_003003845.1 Chamaesiphon polymorphus CCALA 037
TCTCAGATCCAAGCAAAGAGCGCACCAATATTTAGGGCTTTTCAAATAAGTCTAAACGATATTTATCGGTAGTCAAACTGTGGAGATGCGTGAGTTGATCGGGTACGAGTTGCAGAAAGGAATCGTGGACTTCATCGCCAGTTAGGGGTAGTACTCTGGCATCGACAATCCAATGCACGATCGCGAGATGTCCTTGGGGGTTTAATCGATCGACGAGCAAGTTTTGAGCTTTATAAAAGTCGTCCCAACACCAATAATAGCCGACTTCCGAGAGGACGATTAGATCGAAATAATCGTCAGGGAATTCATCGGGCACGGACATGATTTGAAAATCAATGTGGTTGAGATGCTGGCATCGTTGTTTAGCTTGCTCTTGGGCGATACTCGAAACATCGACAGATAGTAAAGAGTCACATCTATTTGCCAGTCTTTCGGTAAAAATCCCGATCGAACCGCCAATTTCAAATGCTGACTCGTATCGATCGCGTGGCAGCGCATTGAGAGTAGTTGCATATTTTTGGGCTTCGTACTCGCTGGTAGCAAATTGCCACGGATCGGGATTTTCGCGATATAGATCTTCAAAAAAATCTGTTGTCAGCGATTGCGATTTAGTTGGTTGCATTAGATTTCCTCAAAATAAACTTCCCAGGATCGGGTAAAATTAGTCAGCATTTCTGGGGTCAAATAGAAGCCATCGGGATCGTCATCGATCGCTAGACCGAGTTGCGATTTATAGGCGGCGATGGCATGTCGTTTTTGGGCTAATACTTTGTCGATATTTAATCGCCAGCCAGAGATGCGATCGAGATCTGGGAGTTTTTTCTGCTGTTGAAGATCCCAATCCCAAATTGGATATTCAATAATTTGTGGGGAGATGCCCAAGCTTAAGATGGCGGCTTGAATCAGTTGCCAAGTCGCCCGATGATCGGGATGTGGATCGGCACGCCAGGGTAAAAAGATCGTGTCTGGTAAAGTTTGTTTTAAATAGTCTTGACAAAGTACCTTAGCTGCCTGAAAATTTGGTGAAGTTATGGTCGGTACCGCGCCATCTTTAAGACCTAAAAAAGTAACTAACGATCGATCTTCAATGCCTAAAATTGCTAAGGCGGCGAGCGTTTCGCGCTCTCGTAGCGATCGGAGTGCGGGGGCGGGATACGAGCGCGAGTTGGGGTGCGACATGGTGCCATCGCTGACGATCGCGACTTTGACATCGTAGCCTTTGGCGCACAGTAAGGCGATCGCACCGCCGCAGCCGAGCGTTTCGTCGTCGGGATGGGGGGCGACTATAACTACCCGCTGACGCGAGATGTGGGTCAGATCGCGCAACGGTAGTGTTTCGGGGCTGGATAATAATACTCGATGTCGATCGATGCTGCGATCGTTATCCTTACCCGCACCAGAATGTGGCAACGGTAGCAACCTGCCGATCCGCCTGCTCTCAAATTTGCGCGCGCGGGCGATTGGGTAAGAGCCATCGACAGGCTCGATGTCACCCTCCTCGGTAGCATTATCTTTAAATTCTGGTGTTGGCTGGTTCATCTGTCCAAAGTGAATCTGTAGCGGCATTTTGGAGCGCGTAGCGTCCGATATTAGCGATCGAGGCATCGAATGCAGGTTGGCGCAGGTACAGCGTTAAGTCGCGGATGATGCGCTCTGTAGGTTCGGGAGGCAACAATCCGCGCGTCCCGACCGATCGTTCGACTAGCTGGATTGTCTCCATGCAGATGTGTTCGATCGCGGTGCGTACCATATTGGCATAGGCAACTAGAGCTTGGGCGTTGGGGCTAGTCAGTGCCGGATCGCCTGCAAAGGTGGCGTGATACTGCCTGAGTTGGGCGGCGGCACCTTGGAGCCAAAGTTGACCGCTTTCGATGCCGATCGCCATTTTGCCAAAGCGTTCTTCTTGGTAGGGATCTTTGGTCCGATCGATCGATTGCAAAAATTGGCGCGCGGCGTTAAATAAGGCTTCGGCACCGCCGAGCTGGACGGCAGCAAATCTAATGACCCCTGCTGTCAACCACGGCTGTCGGTAGTAGTCTCCAGGTTGGCCGATTAATTCGCTTTGGTCTAAAATTACGCCTGTAAAATCGACTTTGTAACTGGCAGTTGCTTTCATCCCCGCAGGCTGCCACCACTCAGGATCGATCGTGGTTTCCACTTCATCCATCGAGACGATACACAGTTGCCAGTCACCATTTGGCAGCATACCGCCGACGAAAGGTCGATCGACACAGCCGCACCCTGTCGCGAAGGTTTTGGCACCTTCCAGGCGATATTTGCCCTTACCTAGGGGGATAATCTTTACGCCATCGCGGTCTTCGGCATTCCAGACGCCGAACATTTTGTGACGATCGCGCACATCGCGGGCATAGGTATCGATTTGAGCTTGGGTACCAAAGGTCTGAAGCAGTTGCAATCCATTGACGTGACCTTCATAAATGCGTCCGACAGCTAAATTGGCGCGACCGATTTGTTTTAGTATTTGGAGTAACTCCACGATCGAGCTAGCTTCTATGCCCAGTCCCAAACCGCCGAGTTTGGGTGTTAGCGGTGCCGTCAATAGTCCAGCAGTAGCGATCGATTCAAATTCTCGCTCTGGGTAGACACCATGACGATCGATTTTTGCGGCATTTTGAGTGCAAAATTTACCAATTTCAACTGTTTGTTGAAGTAGGTTTTGGAGATCTATTTTCGGCGGTTCTATTTGGGGTGGGAGAGATACTAGTTGTGCTGGCAAATGTATAGCGGTCAAAAGATCCTCCTCAGCTTGCGTCCTTACGAGGTGTATGGTTTACAAGTTAATTTATTTTAAATTATGCGAGAAGTTTGGCGATTTTTCCTCTACCAAATGAGAGAGGTTTGTAGTGAGTGGAGCTAATTATTTAAACCGAGTTGCTACATATGGATCGCCTGCGATTTCTAACCCTGGGCTTACAGGTAGCAACTGGGGTTATTTAGCAGATGGCCAGAATCAAATCGGCGGCACGTTTGACTCCACCAGATTGCTGGACGATCGCCTGCATTCTTTGGGCTTGGGTGCGGTAGCTGGCATCGCCAAGTACTCGATCGATCGATTGTCTGAGTCGCTCGGCTGTTAAGCTTTTGACTGGCACCATTTCGCCCGCACCAGTGCGCGCCAATCGCGTGGCAATTCCTGGTTGCTCGTTGGTAATGGGGATGGCAACTAGGGGCACCCCCGCACTGAGGCTGCCGATGACGGTATTCATGCCAGCATGGGTAATGACTAAGCTAGATCGGGCAATTAAGGCCGCATGAGGAGCATAGGCAACGACGATTGGATTGCCAGCCAGTTGAATTTCGGTGGGATCTCGATCGGGATCGCCCAGCGAGATAACCAGTTGAGCGTCCAGATCGGCGCAGGCAGTAGCGATCGCCTCAAAAATCTGCAACTGTTGATTTTGTAAAGTGCCCAAAGAGGCATATATTAACGGTTTATCTGTCAGTTGCTCGAAGGGAAAATCTAGTCCGGGAAAGGAAATTGGTTCCGAACTGGCGGGGGCTTGAAATGGCCCTAGATAATTCATCCGTGCGGATGCCTGTCTGGGAAAATCAAACTCTGGCGGCAATTGACAGATCTGTAACAGTTGAGAATAACCCGCTTCGCGATCCGTTAGCGGCGGTAATTGCCATGCTTGGCGTTGGACGACGATCGCCTGCCAAACAGATTTGGTTAAATAGTTAAAGAGGTTATTACCCAATTGATTGCGCACTCGCGCCCACAAAATATCTTGATAAGTCCAGGTGGTAAAAAATGGCGGGACAGAGGGTTCTTGGTTAATTGGTAAGGCATTGCAAATCGTGACGAAGGGAAGGGCGAGCAACTCCGCAATACTGCCGCCGATACGCGTCACTTGGTCTACGAGCAATACATCGATGCCTCTAGCCTCGATCGCCCTTGGAGCCTCTGCACAGAGCATCTTTGTCTGTTGCTCCAGCCACTCGATCGTGTATTTTAGGCCATCGAGATTGCTCATCAGTCCTAATTCTTTGTACTTGCGATCGATCGTCCCCAGGGGAAAAGCGGCGGCACCGATTTGGGCAAATTCTAAGCCAGCAACAGCCGCTACTTTTGCTTGTGTATCTGGTACGCCAAACAGGGTAACGCGATGTCCGCGCTCTAATAGTTCGCGGGCGATGTTACACATAGGGTTGAGATGACCGATCGCCCCAGGGCACAAAATACCAAAATGAGTCATATTGACACGATTGAGTGACATGTAACAACATATCACTCAAGGAACGCCTGTTTTTTTATTCAAGCAGTTCTAGGTTGCGGACTGCGCCGCGATCGGCACTAGTAGCCAATAGTGCATAAGCCTTGAGTGCGGGTGTTACCTTGCGCGGACGCGATTGTGCGGGCTTCCAAGCATCTTTACCCTTAGCTTCCATCGCCGAGCGACGGCTGGCTAATTCTGTTTCGGATATAGCTAGATGAATGCGCCGATTGGGGATATCGATCTCGATCGCATCGCCATCCTGGACTAGGGCAATATTGCCACCTGCTGCTGCCTCTGGGGAAGCATGACCGATCGACAGTCCCGAAGTCCCGCCGGAAAAGCGACCATCGGTTAATAAGGCGCACACCTTGCCTAAATCCTTGGATTTGAGATAACTGGTCGGATAGAGCATTTCCTGCATCCCTGGCCCGCCGCGCGGCCCTTCATAGCGGATGACCACTACTTCGCCCGCTTTGACTTCATCGCTGAGAATACCATTGACAGCAGCATCTTGACTTTCATAAACCCGCGCCCGACCCGTAAACACCAGCGCGCTCTCGTCTACACCTGCCGTCTTGACAATACAACCGCGTTCTGACAGGTTTCCATAGAGTACAGCCAGTCCGCCCTGTTTGCTGTAGGCGTTTTCGGCACTGCGAATGCAACCCTCTTGTCGATCGAGGTCTAGTGTATCCCAGCGCGTCGATTGACTGAAGGCTTGCTGGGTCGGAATTCCTGCTGGCCCCGCTTTAAAAAAGGTACGCACCGCTTCGTCTTCAGTCCGTGCGATATCCCAACGATCGAGTGCATCTTTCATCGTCGGACTGTGAACGGTTGGCAGGTCGGTATGCAGCAGTCCCGCCCGATCTAGTTCGCCTAAAATGCTGGGAATCCCGCCAGCTCGATGCACGTCTTCCATATGATACTTTTGGATATTTGGTGCTACCTTGCATAGTTGGGGCACCTGACGCGAAAGCCTGTCGATATCATTCAGGGTAAAATCGACCTCCGCTTCGTGGGCGGCGGCTAATAGGTGCAGAATGGTATTCGTCGAGCCACCCATCGCAATGTCTAGCATCATGGCATTCTCGAATGCTTGGAAACTGGCGATCGATCGGGGGAGTACCGACTCATCATTCCCTTCGTAATAGCGGCGGGTAATGCTGACGATCGTGCGAGCGGCGGTGAGGAACAGATCCTTGCGATCGAAATGAGTTGCCAAAACAGTCCCATTCCCTGGCAAGGCCAGACCGATGGCTTCAGTGAGACAGTTCATGGAGTTGGCGGTGAACATGCCAGAGCAGGAACCACAGGTCGGGCAAGCCGAACGCTCGTATTCTGCAACTACCTCATCGCTCACGCGACTATCGGCAGCCACTACCATCGCGTCTACCAAGTCCAGTTTATGTTCTGCGAGTTTGGTCTTACCCGCTTCCATCGGCCCGCCAGAGACGAAGATGGCGGGAATATTCAGCCGCAGGGCGGCCATCAACATGCCTGGGGTAATTTTGTCACAGTTGGAAATGCAGACCAGGGCATCGGCACAATGGGCGTTGACCATGTACTCGACTGAATCGGCAATAATCTCCCGCGAGGGCAGACTGTAGAGCATCCCATCGTGACCCATCGCGATCCCATCATCCACCGCGATCGTGTTGAACTCTTTAGCTACACCACCTGCTGCTTCGATCTCCCGACAGACCAATTGACCCAAATCTTTGAGGTGAACGTGACCGGGTACGAATTGGGTGAAGGAATTGGCAACGGCAATAATGGGCTTCTCGAAATCTTCGGTCTGCATTCCGGTAGCTCGCCAGAGCGCGCGGGCACCCGCCATATTGCGTCCGTGGGTGGAGGTTTTCGATCGATAGGTTGGCATCGCGTGTCTGGTTCGGCTGAGGGTTCTTATTAGTATAAATTTTATGATAAATAAGCCATTAGAGTGGGCACAGCAGCGGAAACCTCCAGGTTGTGTGCATCGCCGATCCAACGCTTAACACGATCGAATCTCAGCTCCCAACCTAAGACCGCTTCGGCCAAGTAAAATAAAATGTCGTTCCTTTACCTGGCTGGGACTCCAGCCGAATGGTACCGCCTTCGGCTTCGACAATTTTTTTGACGATCGCCAGTCCGATGCCAGTGCTATCGGTGCGTTTTTGGGGATTGACGGCTTGGAAGATCTTAAAGACCCGATCGTGTTGCTCTGGGGCGATGCCGGGGCCATCATCAGCGATCGCAAATTCATAGTATTCGGTACGTTCGGCGATGCCCAAGTGAATCATGCCATCCGCTCGATCGTGATGTTTGATGGCATTGCCTAACAGATTGGCAAATACTTGAGATAAGAGCATTCGCTTGGTATAAAGCGTCGGCAAATTTTGGGCGATCGCGATCGTAAATGTCGGCGGTGGTGCTAGGGTATCGATCGTTTCGGAAATTAGTTCGGAGACTGCGACTGGTTCGATCGAGTCTTCGGTGCGACCGATCCGGGCATAGTCGAGCAGTCCATCGATCGTGGCGGACATCCGATCGATCCGACCGCGCAACAAGTTCATTTGCGCTTGAGTGCTAGGTGTCAGCGATCCTTCTAGATCTTCTTCAATCCATTTGGAGAGATTGGACACCGCCCGCAGGGGAGCTTTAAGATCGTGAGAGACAACATGCACGAAGCTGTCTAGCTCTTGGTTACGAGCTTCGAGGGTGGCGAATATTTGTTTGCGATCGGTAATATCGATCGTGGCGAGAATGGCATGGCTGGGACAGCCGATCTCCCCAACTCGATGGAAGAAGACTTGCTTGCGCACGCTCAAATAACGGACTTCACCATTCGGCCACACGACGCGATGGTCGCGGGCAAACCAGCCATTACCATCTGGATCGACGATCTGGGCGATACTTGCTTCGAGTTCGGCACGGTCGTCTGGATGGAAGGTATCGTGGAGCTGTTGTCGCGTGACGACTAATTCGTCGGGTGCGAATCCATATAAAGCGGCTGCTTCGGGCGAGAGTGAGACCAAATTCGTAGCATAGTCAAATCTCGCCAGTCCCACGCCTGCCACTTCAATTCCCGTGCGCAACCGTTCTTCCGATTCGGCTAATTCTCGCTCGGTGTGTTTGCGCTCGGTGATATCGATCGCCGCCAGAATGGCATAGCTCGGACGCGCCACCGCACCCGAACGGTCGAAGAAAACTTGCTGGCGCACGCTCAGACAGCGGACTTCGCCACTCGGCCACACGACTTGACGATCTCCAGCAAACCAACCCGTACCTGCGGGATCTATGACTTGGGCGATCTTGGCTTCAAGTTCGGCACGTTCGTCGGGATGGAAGGTATCGTGGATCTGTTCGCGAGTCACAAATGCGGTATCGGCAGGGAAGCCATACATCACCGCCG
>NZ_PVWO01000279.1 GCF_003003845.1 Chamaesiphon polymorphus CCALA 037
GAACTTTCCAGTTGAGATTTATACTTGCCTTGGGCCACAATCTGATGACCCTCCCTGAAAATGAGCGAACCGTAAGTAATTTGCTTGACTCGATCGATATCATTTTCGTATCCAGTCCCAAATACTAGATCGATCCGACGTTGGGGTTGTGCTGAATGATTGGTGAGACAATCATCGAATAACTTGCGATTGGGAGCCACGATCGTGCGATTATCTGGTGTAATTAGAGTTGTATTGAGTGGATGAATTCTGGTAACAGTACCACCAATATTCAAACATTCGATATAATCGCCGACTTTAAACGGTCGTAAGACGATAATTAAAATTCCAGCGGCAAAGTTTGATAACGAACCTTGCAATGCTAACCCGATCGCAACCCCAATCGAACCTAAAATTGCAATAAACGATGCAGTCTGTACGCCTAATTGACCCATCGCCACAATTACCGTCATTGCTACTACCGCAATATAAACTAAATTGCTGGCAAACGATCCGAGTGTGGCATCGATTCTGGCTTTTTGGAGCGATTTACCAACCACAGTTTGGAGAAACCGAGCGAGCTGGATCCCGATGAGCACGAGCATAAAAGCCGAGATCGCTTTAATGCCAAAATCGGCAATCCAAATCTGGATTTTGACTAAAAGTTCTGTCTTATTGTCCATAGAAGATTCTATCCAAGGGCAGAGGGCAGATATGTCTACTCTACCCCATTGAGGGTAACTCGATCGACACCATTACGTGAGAAACTAGTCTCAGCAAGGATTTGAAGATTATAGTATTAGCGGCGATCGAATCATCGATCGAGTTTTTTAGCCCTTGGTTTAACTGTGGGGTGCCTACTGGTTCGATAACAATTGACGATCGATCGATTTCACTTTATCCCCAAATCTTAACTTCTCCTCGATCGTTACCTGTTACCAACATGCGATCGTTTGAATGCCAATTAATGCGAGTAAACTCCACGTTGCTATCGTTAAAAGATCCAATTACGCCCATTTCTGGTTCCCAAATTGCGATCTCTCCATCTACACTTGCAGTTGCAATTAGTGGAAATTTGGGATGAATAGACATTGTTGTAATAAAATCTCGATGAAACTCTAGGGGCATAGCTTGCCAAGTGCCATCTGCATACGCACACGATACCAACATTTCCGCACTAATTGCCGCTACTGTCGGTTGAGATTTATCGATCCAAGCTAACTGCTGAATCCGAGCGGGAAAACCTCTCATCGTCCAAGTAGATGAGAAGTCTTCGATCGCACTAATTACCAAACAACGATCGAGTGTCGCCCCTGCTAAAAAATCTCCCCCAATCGACCAAGCTAAATGCTTGAGCGCGTTGTTTGCAGGTAGGTATTCTGGTTCTTCATCCCAATCGTTACTTTGCCAAATTCGCGCTCCTAAATTGCCAGCTACCGCCAAATGAGTCCCAGCGGGATGCCAAGCCAAATCGAAGACAGTGGAAAGATCGAAATCTAAAGTCGTAATTAATTCTCGCTTGGCGATGTCCCAAATTTGAACGAATCTACCAGTTGCAAATGCTAAATAAGGTGCGTGCGGATGCCAAGCGATCGAATCCACCCAAATCGATTTATGAGCTAAGGACAGTAACAATTCGGGGCTACCATTGCCACAATCCCACACTCGCACATCGCCCATCTGTCCGCCTGCGGCCAAATATCGGCTGCTCGCATCGAAAGACAGGCTATCGACACTCGCCCCATGAGCGTCTAACAGCATGGTGAGCTGCTGGTTTTCCCAATAGGCAACTTCCCCCGCCGCACTGCTAGCAACCACAGTTCTACCGTCGTTAGCACAGGCGATGGAGGTAATATATTCGGCAAGTTGTGCTTGCCAAACTAGTTTCAGTTCTCGTTGACTGGATTTTGACTTTGCCATCTAACCAAATCCCTTGCCGGACGCAACTAAGCATTTATTAAAATCTTTGCGTAACTTGGCTTCATCGAGATCGCGTCCGATGAATACTAATTCATTTTTACGTTCCTCACCCGCTCGCCATTCGCGATCTGGTTTGGCATCCATCAACATGTGTACGCCTTGCAATACAAATCGCCGATCTTGTCCCTGGATGTTTAAAATTCCTTTCATCCGAAAGATATTCTGACCCTGAGTTGGTAGTAATTCGCCCAGCCAAGCTTCAAGTTTTTGGCTATTCATCGCGCCTGGTGCGACTAAAGCGATCGATCCTACCGATTCATCGTGTTGGTGTGCTTCTTCGCCCAAGAAATCTGGATCGATCGTGAGCGCATTGTTAAGATCGAAACCGCCAACTCCCAAAATTGTATCCATATCAACTACGGCATTTTGAGTGCGATAAATTTTGGCGATCGCATTCATATTCCGAATTTTTTTCTCCAGTTCTTCTAACTCGGCTGGCGTAACTAGATCGGTTTTATTAATTAAAATGCGATCGGCAAAAGCAATCTGTTCTTGAGCTTCATCTGCATCCCAATGCAGTTGGATATGTTTGGCATCTACCACGGTGACCACGGCATCTAAGCGCGTTTCTAGTTGCACGTCTTCATCGACAAAAAAAGTTTGAATTACTGGTGCCGGATCGGCCAAGCCAGTTGTTTCAATTACTAAATGGTCGAATTTGTCGCGACGGCGCATTAAGTTTCCGATAATTCTGACCAGATCGCCCCGCACCGTGCAGCAAATACAGCCATTATTCATTTCAAAAATTTCTTCGTCGGTACTGACAACTAGTTGGTTGTCAATGCCTACTTCGCCAAATTCATTGACAATTACGGCTACTTTCTTGCCATGCTCGTATGTCAGAATATGGTTGAGCAGTGTAGTTTTTCCCGCGCCTAAATATCCCGTCAACACGGTAACTGGGACGGTCGATGTTGGCAAATTATCTAGAGTATTCATCAGTTTTCTTTCTCAGTGGGTTAGAGATCGGTAGCTATTTGCTTTTGCTAGCTACTTTAGCAATTGACAACAAGATTTTAAACTTCTGACGATCGCTAGCAATAATGGGAATGATTATCATTCTAGCATCAATGTGCGCGATCGAGGCACGATCGGAGCGTGTCATACCAAATCTGATTGGAAACGCCCCTGAACCTCAGCCCTCACCCCCAGCCCCTCTCCCAAGCTTGGGAGAGGGGAGCCAGAGCCGCAGGATTTGGCGGGGTGAGGGCGACGGGACTGTACTGGTAATAAGGGTTCTGCATGAATCGGAGTTAGTGTCAGTACCAATATTCGACTTAATCTATCCTAAGTCCCGACGATCGAAAATAGCTCCAGATGTCTATAAACTCACACCAGGACAAAACTCGATCGAGATTGATACGATCGCACGTAGTGCCGAGTGATATCGATCGCAGACAGGTAGCACGAGATTATGGTCTAATCCAGATGTCAGTATTTACACGTACATTAGAGTATCCGATCGCTCTAAAGATTATCCAAAATACTCGCACAGGTTGTTCCAGCTTGCTACCATGTCTCAATCGATCGATCCAAGTCCCAACTTTGTAGCCAAAAATACTGCTGGGAAGATTGCCCTAAACGGCAGTTTAACAGATTGGAAACCGATCGATCGACTGGATGCTCTACCAATTCAGCAAGTAGCGGGTTATCGCGTTTATGGTAAGAATACCGCAGACGGTTATGTATTGGCGATCGATTCAACTAGCGAACAGATCGGTGCTAATACTACAATTTGGTTGAACACCGATCGAAATAAAGCGACTGGATACCAAGTTTTCGGATCGACGGTAGGTGCGGAATACAATATTAATCTCGATGCAGATGGTACGCCATATTTATATAATGGTGCCGCAGGTCAAAACCCGATCGCACGCTTAGAGTTTGCCAGATCTCAAGATGGTAAGACGATCGAAATTGCCATTCCTAAGTCGCTCATAATGGCCGACAACACGAGTATTGATGCCAACATCGATATCAACGATCGGGTCTTTTTAACTAGCGATTATGCAAATAATAGTTTAAGAATTGACAACACAGATTTGCCAGTACGAACGAATCTCAATCGGCGGATTGCGATCGTGTATTCGGAGACTTCGGCAAATAATTTCTTTGATAAAAAAGCTTACAGTCAGTTATTTGCTTCCGCTCAAAGTCAAGCGATGGCATCTGGGGTACCATTCGATTTACTTACCGAAAGCGATCTCCAAGATTTGAGTAAATTAGTAAATTACGATGCGCTAGTTTTTCCCTCCTTTCCTAATGTTAATGCCGCCGATCTGAATGCGATCGAAAGTTCGCTCACTCAAGCTGTGGCTAAATATGGAGTTGGGATAATTGCCGCTGGTGAATTCATGACAAATGATGAAACTGGAGCCGCACTGGCTGGCGATCCTTACAGTCGGATGAAAAACTTATTGGGGGTACAACGCACTGCTGGCGGCGGTATCGTCAATGCAGTTATTACCGCTAAAGATGTCGATAATAATATCCTCGCGCCTGGATATACTGCTGGCGAGCAGCTCCTCAATTACGACAAAGGTATCGCTTTTGCTGCTTATAGTCTCTTCGGTACCCCAGGTACGATCCTTGCCGAGCAGACAGTTAATGGTGCCAATTATAATGCGATCGTTGCCACCAAAACAGGCGGTCAAAACGTTCATTTTGCCGACGCCTCGATCTTTGCCGATACTAATATTGTTGCACAGGCTATCGGCTCGATCGTCGATCTCGATTCACCGCGCGTCAGTCTCGATCTGACGCGGAATAATAGTTTATTTCTCTCGCGCGACGATGTAGATTTGTCCAGGTTTTCGGAAATAGCACCAATCGTCGAAGCCAAACTCGCTGACGTGCTGACAGATTGGAAAACTAAGTATGGATTTGTCGGTACTCACTTTATCAATATCGGTAACGATCCAGTTAATGGTGAATCGACTGATTGGAATGTAATGAAACCCATTTATCAACGCTGGTTGGCATTGGGAAATGAAATTGGGACTCATTCATATACACATCCCAACGATCCGAGCAATCTAACTCCCACGCAGGTAGAATTTGAATTTAACCAATCTAAAAATATTATCGCCCAAGAATTAGGCATCCCCGTTACTGGTGCCGCAACTCCAGGCAACCCCGATAGTCTGGCACTAGACAAACAACTCGATAATTATTTCCAATACTATACTGGTGTCGGCACTGCTTACAATAACGCATTTGGATTCCTCGATCCGACATCACAAGCAGTCTATTTCGCGCCAAATATTTCCTTCGATTATAATGCGATCGGCTATCAGAATTTAACTAACACTCAAACCACTGCACTCTGGAATCGAGAATACGATTGGTTAAAAAGCCAAGCACGCAAACCGATTGTGGAATTTGCTTGGCATGACTACGGTGCGACTGGCACCGATTCCGCTTACAATCCCGCAATTTACGATGATTTTATTGCCAAAGCTGCCGCCGATGGTACCGAATTTGTCACCTTCGATGACGCTCAAAATCGGCTGCGGACATTTCAAAAATCCGCCGTTAAGATCGATTGGATTGGCGATACTATTACCGCAAAAGTTACGCCAGATATTAGTACTGCTGGCGTCGGTAAATTCTCGTTAGATGTTCGATCTAGCGATCGAATTAAGAACGTCGGCAGCTATTATGCCTTTGACAAAGACTCAGTATTCCTCACCAAAAACGGTGGTAACTATACTATTAATCTCGGCAAAACTGCCGATAACGTCACCCACATCGTCGCACTCCCCCAACGCGCCGAACTGATTTCAGTCGCAGGCGACGGTCAAAATCTCGACTATACTTTCAATGGTGAAGGTAAAATCTCGATCGATCTCAATCTCCCCACCAATACTACCCTCTCAGCAACAGGTGCCGATAGTTACAATCTTATCGGCAATCGCTTAGAGATGACATTCGATCGCGATCGCACTCACTCAGCCACAGTCAAAGTCGGCTCTACGCAGGGTACGAATGGTAACGATCTCCTGACTGGCGGCGACAGTAACAATCCACTCGTCGGTGTCGATCCTCGCAGTGCGACGGCGGGGAAAGGCGAAATTGATACACTCGTACATTCAGCCAGTAGCAATCGCTTCATCTTGGGCGATCGCCAGCAAGTTTATTATAATGACGGCAATAGTAATAATGAAGGTCTGACGGACTATGCCAAGATCGTCGGTTTCGATGCCAATAGTGATGTCATTCAACTCAAAGGTAAAGCTACCGATTATGCTCTGAGTACGACACCTACTGGTACGGCTATTTCCAACAATCTCTTCGGTCGATCGGAATTAATTGGGATTGTCGAAAATGTATCGGAATTGAGTCTAACTGGGGACTATTTTACTTACGTCTAGATACGTAATTCATGCAGAAATTAATCTGGCGTAATCTCGATCGACCACAGGCTCGAAACATTCGATAAATTAAAGTTTTGATAGAGTTTTTAGGATCTAATTCTGTTACCAAACGATGGAAATCAGATTATACCTAATCTGGCTGCGCGATCCCTCTTCGTAAACCTCTCGGGACTGGCTCGCTCAACGCCAGCGGAGGGTCCATACCGACGGTCGTTAGATACGAGGTATCTCCCCCGTAACACCGTCGGTATGGACTCCTCCGCACAGTTAAGAGTGAGCCAGTGATGTGTGGCTAGACTAAACGCAAGGATGACGATCCATCATCCGGGTTGCAAGTGGTATCGATCGCGCAGAAGTTAGATAAGTACTTACGTACTTTAATAATTTTACCACGATCGATCTCAATTTGGAGATTGCAGCACAAATATTAGTTCGGACATTATTTGTGGGTACTTTAGGCTAGGAAGATGGAAATTATTGCCAAAATGTAAGCTGTAATTGGTACCCTAGAGATAGGGTTCTCGATGGCGATCGATCTCGAAAATTGGCGCGAAAGTTGAAGTGAAGTCACGATCGAAATTTATGAGCGAGGTAACTCTTCAGATGGATCGAATGCAATGGGCAAAGCTTTTTTCTCGCAAAAGATATGGAGTACATCAGCTCGAACAAAAAGAAGTCGGACGCAGCCATTTTCAAAAAGATATCGATCGCATTATTTTTTCTACTGCTTTTCGCCGTCTCAATCATAAAACGCAGGTACATCCACTTCCCGAAAACGATGATATCCGCACCCGATTACCCCATAGCCTAGAGGTTTCATCGGTAGGGAGAAGCTTGGGTACCAAAGTCGGTCAAAGACTAGCAGATGAATTAAAACAAATCGATATCGATCCTTCAAATGTCGGCGATATCGTTCAATCTGCATGTCTGGCGCATGATATTGGTAATCCTCCGTTCGGTCACTCTGGCGAAGAAGCAATCAGAGCGTGGTTTAGAGCGGATACCAATCGAGAATTTGTCAAAGATCTCGATCCAGCCGCGCTCGCCGATCTGCAAAATTTTGAAGGTAACGCGCAAGGTTTGAGGATTATTACCAAATTAGAATACTATTTATTTGAAGGCGGAATGCGGCTGACATATGCAACTTTAGGAACATTTATTAAGTATCCTTGGACTTCAGAGCATCTATCGCCCAAAAATAAGTATGGCTGCAATCAAACCGAGCGCGATATTCTCACCCAAATAGCTACCGAACTCGGCTTGCTCGAACGCGCTACCA
>NZ_PVWO01000280.1 GCF_003003845.1 Chamaesiphon polymorphus CCALA 037
ACTTTCCAGTTGAGATTTATACTTGCCTTGGGCCACAATCTGATGACCCTCCCTGAAAATGAGCGAACCGTAAGTGACTAACTGTAAACCGTTGGGATGAGAAGCAATTTGCCAAATCGGTGCGGTGTGTCCGTTGAGACTATGGCGATACGCTCCAGATCTGGCATCCCATAATTTAATCGAGGGTTCGTAGCTCGAAGTCGCGATGGATCGTCCATCTGGAATGAAGGCTAAACCCCAAATCATGGTGTTGTGAGCTGCGATACTCAGCAACGGCTTCCCGGTATCCAATTGCCATACAGAAACATTTCCATTGGAATCCCCAGTTGCAATCTGGCAATCTCGACTAATTGCCATTCGACTCGCTGCACCTAATCGATCGACAAAAACAGATCGATCGAGATCGGTATTTGTAAAATTAACACGGTGCAAATTGGTTTCTTTTAGATATGCCTGCCAGACACACAAATCGGATAGATCTAATTCTGTCAGATCTGCACCCAGCCGCACGAGTAGATTCAACAGATTTCCAGCGGCATAATTTGGCTGGTGGCGGGGTAAGGTAACGATAATTGCTCTTAATCTGGCTGCGAGTTGGGTTTTGGATAAGGAGACACGCTCGATAATTTCATCGACGATCGATCGAGCCTGAGTTTGCCGAATATAATCTTTAGCAGTCGCTTTCAATAGCGCGTAATTTTGCAAGTATTTACCTACTTTATCTTCCCTTATTTCCTGACATACACCATTAATCAGCCGCTCGGTAACGTATTCCATCACCACAGGCTGTTGAGAAAAATTTATCCCCTGAGTAGACGCAGTTTCAATTAAACTGCGTCTGCTCAAAGAGCGCAGGACATCTGGTGAATGTTGTCGATCTCGATCGGAAATTAGATCCTGTTGAATTTCGGTGAGTGAGACAAATTCCCGATTTATTGCCAGCCAATACATTACTTGTCGTTCCAACTCCGACAATCGATCGAATTGTTGCTGCAATAAGTCCCGAATATCATCAAATAATAGGCTACTATTCTCCATTTCAATTCGAGCCAGAAACTGTTCTAAACTGCCCCCAAATAGCTCGATCGTCATCGCCGCAACCATTTTTAAGGCAAGGGGATTTCCGGCGTAGTTTTGGGATAAATCTTGCCATTGATTTGGGGTTGTCGCTGATATGCCTCGTTGTTCCATAATCGTTTGTGCCGATCGATCGTCGATCCCCGCCAGAGCGAGCGATCTGACAACGTTATTTTCCCCTTCTAATAAAGCAATATCTTTGGGCTTTTCCCGACTGGTTAAGATGACACAACTCTGATGACGGATTTCTCCCACCTGTCGCAACAATTCCCCATACTCCTCATAACCCGCTCGATAGATTCCCGCCCGCTCTTTGCCCTGTAAAATCGATTCCGCGTTGTCTAATACCACCACACAGCGAGACTGACGTAGATATTGAATCAGTTCGGCGATCTGCGCTGAGACACCCTTTGCACCACGATCTGATTGCTGCTGTCGATCGCGGAAAAATTGGAGTAAATCTGCGAGTACGTTAGTTAAAGGTGGCGCATTGCGAAGCGATCGCCAGATAATATGTTCGTAGCCATTCTTGTGCAACCGTTCGACTAGTTTTACTGTCAGGGCAGTTTTGCCAATTCCTCCCATCCCCAAGATCGCTACTAATCTCGAAGGTACACCATTATTAATCGGAACGATCCAATCCTGAAGTTGCTGGAGTTCCAATTCCCGTCCCTGAAAGCCAAACACTTCTATTGCTTCGCCCCAGTCGATCTGTGTCGCTTGTTGTTGCTGGTTTGGCGAAATAGATCGATTGACGACAATCGGGGTTGCTGTTGATTCTGCTAATCCGCGCTCATATTGCCCAAAGGCAGAGGTTAAAGTGTTTTTAGTTACTTTTACTCCTAACACCTGACTCAACAGCTTCCACAGCCGCGAACCGACATCTTTAATGTAGTCTTCATCATAGCCCGATCGATCTGCCATCGCCGCGTAGCTCTCTCCCGCCCAAGTTTGTCGGAAGACAACTTCTTGAATTTGAGTTAATACTTTTGGTTGAAGTAAACTATCTAAGCGCGACAGGGCTTCGTCAGGTGTCACGATCGATTTCCCCTCGGCGAAAAAAACTGCGTAAATTTATTGTATAACTTAGTTGAGAATTTAGAATCGTTTGCGTAGCGCGATGCACTGAGCAGTTCGACAAGCTCACTGTATCACTTGTCGAAGTGTCCTCTTTGGATTGGGAGTGAGGGCAAAATCTCTGCTTTCAATATACAAGCTTGAATTGAGTCTGTCCGTACAGAAAATTTTCAGATCCCCTCTGAAGATCGCAGCATACTTTCGAGGCTGGCAAACCATACTAAAGTACATACTTTCCTGCATAGGCATGAGATAGAGATTCCTTTATCTTGATAGATACAGAGGCAAACAAGCAGAGTTTAACTAACTTGCTTTGCTAGATGCCAAATATTCTATCCCTTGAAATTCAGGAGGAATTTATGTTTAATCGAGCTATTTTTGCCAGCGTTTTATTAGCAACTGCGATCGGTGTTACGGGTTTTAATGCGTTACAATCGCCCTCGGCAAGTGCCTTAAGTCGGTTTAATGTTGTCGATCGCGACACTAAAACTCAAGAGCTAAATCCAGAAAAAGAGCCGCAACCGATCGGTGTTTTAAGCAACAATGCTCTCTATGGATTGAGTGGTTCGCTGGGCAACCAATATCCTGGCAGCAGTCTTAATGTCGATCGGACCGACCATTACCAATTCCGCATTGCCAAAGCAGGGCGGTATGTAATGTCTTTAGGCGGTGTCGGTAGTGCCATCCCCCCCGGTAGTGCCGAATTGCGGTTATATAATCGCACGACCTTAATTGGCAATAACAAACCCGGACAACCGATCGATTTACAACTCCAGCCTGGAACCTATCGCTTGGAAGTTTTTCGGACACCTTTTGCTAAAGGTTCTTTTAACTACGGGGTGTCCCTTTTTACTCCCGATAATTAACGATCGGGAGGAAATACCATGACCCTATTAACCACAATCGCACCCAAATACGACTACTCATCGATTATCAAAGATACAGCCAAAATTAATTGGCAGGTGTCAGATCTAATTGGTGAAGAGCGACCTTTAGATTTCAGCAAACCCTTTTTGCCAGAAGCTCTCGTTCACACCAAATCGCTCGCCTGTCTCACCCTAGATGAGCGGCTAATTCTCAATCAAATTCGCGGTCATAGCTACTTGAATTTATTCGGATTGGTGGAAGAATTCATTCTCCCGCTGGTGATAAACCATGCCAGTTTCTTAGGTTGCGATCGCATTGAAGCAACTCAAGCATATTTGGTTTTTGCTGCCGAAGAAAGCAAGCATATTCATCTGTTTCGCGAGTTTTCTAAGGCATTCACTGCCGGATTTGGCTTCCATTGTGACACGATCGGCCCGCCGCAAGCGATCGCCGATTTCGTGCTCCAGCACAGTCCGCTGGGAGTCGCACTGGTAACGCTACATATTGAGTGGATGACGCAACGCCACTTTCTCGATAGCGTTCGCCACAACCAACAGGAGTCGCTCGATCCGCAGTTTTGCAGTCTGCTGAAACATCATTGGCAAGAGGAAGCGCAACACGCTCGTCTCGATACTTTGATGGTGCAGGAGTTAGCAGCAAGACTCGATCGATCTGAAATAGAAGCAGCGATCGATGATTATCTCGCGATCGTTCATTACCTGAATGAAGGATTGAGAACCCAAGTTCAGCTTGACATTGCCAGTCTAGAACGAGCGATCGGACGCAAATTAAACGCGCTCGATTGCGATGCTATCCAGCAAGTTCAAGAATCGTCTTACCAATGGGTATTTCTTGGCTGTGGCATGACTCATCCCAACTTCGTGCAAAGTGTGCGGGAGTTGAGCCGCGAAGGTTATAGCCGGATTGAGGAGCTTTCTAAAACGTTCGCTTTTTCCTGACCAAATTCAATTGTTTTTTAACTACTAAATCAAGGAGTTCAATTATGACTACTCAACAATTACAGACTATTAACGGTATCGATATTAAGGAAGTAAATGAATTAATTGCCGCTATTTCGCAGGATGCGACACAAGGACAAATGGCATTTAATGCCACCACAACTTGGGTTGAAGGTGTGCGATCGATTTCGCGGATTAAATCCCTAGAATGGGCGGGACAATCTTACGATCGTGACTTTACACTCACTATCGACGAACCAGAAGAATTGGGCGGCACGAATCTGGGGCCGAATCCGCAGGAAGTGTTGCTCTCAGCCTTGAATGCTTGTCTGATGGCTACCTTTGTCGATTTGTGTTCGTTGCAAGGCATCGAACTAGAGCAGGTGGAAATTAGCAGCACTGGTAAATTGGATTTGCGGGGCTTTCTAAAGCTCGATGCCGCAATTCCGGCTGGCTATCAAGATTTACACTGGATCTTAAAGGTGAAGGGTAATGCTACCGCCGATCGATTCCAACAAGTATATGATGCCGCCCTGTCTGCATCTCCCAATGTCTGGAATTTGCGGTATCCGATCGGGATTAAACCTCAATTACAAGTTGAAGAATGAAATTAAGATCCGGATTTGCCCTCTTCCAATATTGGGAGAGGGAGCAAAATCTGAAAGATATCGAAAGACGAGATTAGATTTCCCCAAATATCATCTCAAAAAAATTAAATATATGCGAGAAAAAACAATGATTTGGCTCGACAAAAATTGCACATTTCGTTAGCAGCAAAGAATTAGAATAAAGCTTTGTTCTAATTCTTCCTTCGCTATATTTTAAAGATCGTACCGATATGAAAATTGAACCATATAACCCCCACCACCTTGATGCCGTCATTCGTCTGTCACTGCGGGCATGGACTCCAGTGTTTGATTCGATTCAGAACGCGATGAATGCAGATGTTTACCAGGCATTCTATCCCGAACATTGGCGTGTGAGCCAGCAAAAAGCTGTCGAGGATGTCTGCGTTGCGGAAGACACAAATGTGTGGGTGGCAAGCGATGCTGATTCGATCGTGGGCTTTGTCGCCGTGAATATACATAAAGATGACAACATGGGTGAAATCTACATGGTTGCGGTCGAACCAGACTCTCAAGGGCGCGGCATAGGCAGTGCTTTGGTAGAATTTGCTCTGGCTTGGATGAAAGAGTTGGGGATGTCGATTGCGATGGTTGAAACGGGCGGCGATCCCGGTCATGCCGCAGCCCGTCACACCTATGAAAAGGCTGGTTTTGAGCTATTTCCAGTTGCTAGATACTTCAAGAAGCTCTAATCGTACATGTAAGTTTCAAGGCGTGCGGAGGTAAGTCCATGACAGCTTGGTATAACGCAGATCTCGCCTATATTCATGATGTTGGTTTTCGGGATTACGCACTCAAATCGGCACCAGGAGTTTTGGAAATTCTCACAGCTCGTCAAATCCCGACGGGATTAATTGTCGATTTGGGTTGTGGTAGTGGATTGTTAACCGAGTTACTGGAGCGGGATGGTTATCGGGTGCTGGGGATCGATATTTCCCCAGCCATGATTTCGATCGCTCAAGAAAGAGTACCGACGGCTGAGTTTCGGATTGAATCTCTGTTTACTGCTGAAATTCCCGCCTGTGCCGCAGTAGTTTCGATCGGGGAGTGTTTGAATTATGTGTTTGACGATAATTGCGATCTAGTATTAAATGACCTATTTCAGCGCATTTATCGGGCACTAATACCCGGTGGAATCTTCATCTTCGATATCGTAACTCCAGGGCAAGTACCCGCTGGAGAAGTGGTCAAAAATTTTACCGAAGGGCAGGATTGGATCGTGCTAGTCGAAAAACAAGAAGATTTAACACGTCAAATTCTCACCCGCCGGATTATTACTTTTCGTCAAATTGGAGAGTTATATCGACGCAGTGAAGAAGTACATCTTCAGCGTTTGTTCGATGTAGAAAGCATAGCTAAAAAATTAGAGCAAATCGGCTTTCGGGTCGAAATACTCGATCGATATGGACAATTTAGACTACCGCCAGCTCGCGTTGCTTTCATTGTGCAGAAACCCTACGCCAAAATTTAGACAGAACTTAACCGATCTCGATCCGTTGGCTAAATATAATGACAACAACCTTATATTACAGGTGATATTTATGAGTAAAAATAACAGAGATTCATCCGAGCTATTTTATTCATTCTTCTCGTTGTTTCAACCGAAGCAAGTCAAAGAAGCTGAGATCGAAGATGAGTGGAAAGCTCACGTTTTGCCTCATAGCTCGATTCGATCGTTAGCCCCCAATCTTTGGCAGATAACAGGAATTTTATCGAGCCTAATTGCGCCTAGAGAAATGGTTATTTATCGATTGCCAGATTCTACCCTATTAATTCATAGTGCGATCGCTTTAGCCGATCGAGAAATGCAGCAACTAGAAGCACTAGGAACACCGAATATTTTAATCGTTCCCAATCGGATTCATCGGCTCGATGCACGAGTATATAAGCAACGTTATCCAAACTTGAAAATTGTTGCCCCAGCAGCCGCTAAACCCTATGTTGAAGAAGTAGTACCTGTCGATGCGATCGCTGAAGATTTGCTACCCGATTACGGGATTATCTGTCATCAACCGGAGGGAATTCGTCCGCAAGAATTAGTTTATGAAATTCCCTTGTCTAATGGTAAAGCTCTGCTGTTTACAGATATTTTGTTCAACTTAACCGAAGCATATCTAGATACCTATGCACCTTGCAGTAAATTCACGCTCCGGTGGTTGGGGGCAATTGGTTATTTTGGGATTACACCATTAGGTCGGCGATTTTTTATGACCGATAAAATTATCTACCGACATTGGCTAGAAAAATTAGCCGATCGAGTGACTCCTTTGCAAGTAATTTCAGTCGCTCATGGCGAACCAATTACTGTAAATTGCGATCGACAGTTACGTCAAGCTGCCGATCGTTTATCCTAAATTTGCCATAAATGTTTGAGATAACATTGAAGGAGTAACGATCGATTGAAATGACGATCGAGGCTATATGAATACAATTATCTATAGACAGCCACAGTCTGGGGACGAAAACCAAATTAGTGATTGTCTGAGATCGTCTGTGGATCTACGGGAGATTGCCGATCGAATGCCAGCAGGTGTTGCTGTCTGGAACCAAATTTGCGACCCATTAGAATTGAGAGACAGAATCTTGAGTGGTGAGAAAACACTCGTTGCGATCTGGAACGATCTAGTTGTTGGTTTTATTATATTTCGGAGCGGAAATCATTTGTTGTTGTTGTTCGTTCGCAGAGAATTTGCTGGACAAAAAATTGGCAGCGAACTATTCACTCGATGTGCAAACAATCTCGATGAAATCACCGTTAATTCATCTGATGCGGCAGTAGGATTTTACCAAAAACTAGGGTTTATCCAAAGCGGCTATCGCTTCTGCAAGCAGGGGATATGGGCAACACCAATGAAGTGGCTTAACAATGCCGCAGAGCTGTAGGGTGGGCAATGTGTCAATTGAGTACCGATTTTCGGCTCTTCATTACTTAGTATGCTCGATCGATAGCAAATTGAGCAAACAAAGTAAGCAAATAAATACGATCGGTGAAG
>NZ_PVWO01000281.1 GCF_003003845.1 Chamaesiphon polymorphus CCALA 037
AGATTTGAAGTTCATGAGCTGAGTATTCCTATTTAAGTAGTGATGTTTTAGTGTTTACTTACACTCAAGACAACAAAGATTAGTGAGCTAATTTCGGAAAACTTGGAGATTTGTTTGTGCTTTAATCTGTGTTTTCGAGGCGTTAACTGTATGTTTGAGTTGTGTCTTTTGTGTTCGTACCAATATCTACAGATCGATAGATTCACTTTCCAGAAATATTGCTAAATAAAATTTCGATCGAAGTTAAATATTGCTCTAGTCGTTGTTATGCAAGCATTTGTAAAAAATAAATTCACAGCAAATTACTATTTTGACGGGGAGCGGAGAATGGGGTACCTTTAAGATCTCCGCTTTAACTAAGTAGGTAGGTGCAAATATTTGTTAGATAGAAAATGTCTGAAGCCTAGCTGGTGGGCAGTGCCCACCCTACTGGACATTTTATATTTAATTACGCCCAGCTACTTAGTTCTTCTATCTTGATGCAAGAACTGGTAGTCTCCTCTGTTGCCTAGTAATAGGTAAAACTACATGAAAAAACTCAAATAGCTCATTTACTAATTTATGTAAATGAGCTATTTGAGCTAAAAAGAGTTATTAAACAAATTTAGATTTAAAACCGATGGCAACGGTATTAGTAGCGGCGGGGGTTGTAACGAACGTTGTTGATGTTGCTGTCGTTCTTTTGATCGACACGGTTGCGATTGCCGAAAATATCGACACCTTGGGAGTTATCATTGCTGCTACCAGTGTTTTCAAAAGTCGAACGACCGATGCCAGTATTGCGAATGACGGAAGTGTTGCGTTGGTTGGCAACGTTTTTGTCGCCAGTAATGACAGTGGTTTGTTTGCTGGTGTTGGAGTTCGCAGTATCGGCATGAGCGGGAAGAGTCAGACCTAATGTAGCGACGCCTAAACCGATAGCGAGGATAGATTTGAAGTTCATGAGCTGAGTATTCCTATTTAAGTAGCGATATTTTAGTGTTTACTTACACTCAAGACAACAAAGATTAGTGAGTTAACTTCGGAAAACTTGGAGATTTATTTTAAACTTTAATCTGTGTTTTCTAGTTGTTAACTGTATGTTTGAGTTGTGTCTTTTGTGTTCGTACCAATATCTACAGATCGGTGGATTCACTTTCCGTAAATCTACGCAAATAAAATTTCGATCGAAGTCGAGTATCGCCGCAACCCTTGCTGCTACATGCGTTCTAAAGACAGCAGTTCATGGGCAGACCTCAGTTTCCCCTAAAGCCTAAAGCCTAAAACCTAAAGCCTAAAGCCTGACTTTCGCAGGTAGTCTAGTAATGTATATGTTCGATTAAAATTCAAGCAGCGTGCGAATAACACCAACGTAGGTGGTGTCATTTGCGGCATTATGGTCGGGATTGGTAATAATCAATATGCCTGCGGTGGTGGCAATGTTTTCGGCGATCGGCCAGCGATAAAATGCTTCTAGGTGCAGGGAGGTATCGGGGTCGGAATATGATGCGCCATTGGCGGTAAATTGATTGCTAGTTACCTTGGGTGGTTGACCGATAATAATCCCCGCCAAGCTATCCTTACCGCTAATATCTACAAATGATAAGGTTGCTGCCCAGTTGAAAATATTTGCAGTGGGATTTCCAGGTAAATCTATTGCCTGAGCGCGAGTAAGTCCCGCCCATCCACCGAGATAAACGTTGGGGGCAATCTGCACTGAAGATTGCACCCCGAAGGCATCGGCAGCGATCGCGTTACTATTATCGTCGAACGGATCGTTGGCGCGATCGCTGCCTGTATTGGTATCGAGTCGATTGAAGGATTTAATATAGTTGACGCCGATGCCAAATTGTGGATTGGGTTTATAGGTAATTTGGGCGATCGCACCATAGGCACCACCAAATAGTCCTGTTTCGAGTCGATCGATATCATCGGCAAGATAGCCCAAACCGAGAGTCACAGACGATCCTAATTTGTGGGTAATGCCAAAGCCCGCCCCGCGCCCTTGCCGATAGATCGGATTTCGCACGCCAAATCGCGAAATAGTGCCTTCACTACCACTGTCTAAATGGGGATTTAAGGAATCGCCGAATGTAGCCAGATTGCCACCTTTAGCTGTCGCAAATATTTCGGTTTTGTTGTCGATCGGGAAGCGATATTCTAAGCGATTGAGAACGAATCGACCGCGCGTATTACCTTGATAAGAGAGTCGGCTCATATCGCTGCCAGTGACTCTATTTACTGCTGGGAGATCGCTCTTTTGGAACCTGACTCTGAGTCGATCGAATCCAGTGAAACTAGTATTAATATTCAACCTGGCTCGATAGCCAGCAGCGACGCGGCGATCGTTATTGTCGTCATCGGGGATCGGATTGCCGCCGATGGCAACTCCGCTGAGTAATACTTCTCCCGATAGTTTGGTGCCGATTGGATATGTTGTTTTTCTGGTTGGATTGCTGGGTTCGGCTGGTTGGGTGTTAGAAATTTTGGCTGGTGCTGGTGAAATCGTGCGATGGTTGTTAGATACACAGTTTGATACGCAGGATTGTCCCCATATATCGATCTGAGAATTGGCAAATAGATCGGCAGATTTTTTCCTAGTTTCTCGATTGGGTAAGGTGGCTAACTCTGGAGCGAAGGCTATTTTTAACTCTTCGATCGCGGCTAAGTCTGGTGGTGAAATTGCTAGTTGGGAATCTTCTATTCGATCGACAATCGATTGGATGGCTATCGCAAATTCACTACGGTTATTTGGTGGTTTAGTTGTGAAATTAGGTGGTGAAGTATATCGCTGCTGTAATCTTAGTAAAAGTGAATATTGCCCAGTTGTAATTGGTGGATTTGACGATCGGGGATCTTTCTTGGTGCTGACGAGTGGTGGGGGAGTCGAGGTAAACAGCCCAGTATCCGCAGTGGTAGAATGGTTGAAAGTCATGTGGAAAGATCGGCTTTCGATCGGGTCAAGTTCTGTTTGTTATGAGTTATTTACTAGTTAACAATGAGTATAGAATTAATTCAAACCATGCAATGGACTCAGCTTTGCTGGGAAATGAGCTTTAAGAAAATCGTAGACATCGATCTCGTTCTTCCCCAAATTGGGGGAACATACCCAATTAAAATCGAGGATAATGAGGATTTTGCAAAGGAAGGACAAGCATTTATATTGTGGCAACCACCACATTCAGAACTAAATGGTTGGTATAACAAGAGACCATCTGAAATACTTAAAAGCTACGTTTTAGATGGAACGATTAGAACCATGAGTCCCAATGGATTGGAATTTGATTTTGAGATAAGCGATAGGATCGGGTTGATTGATTTCTTTGATGTTGTTGATTTAGATGATAATTCACCTTTGTCTTACGTTAGACAACCAAATGGAACTGCTTTAATTCAATGGTCGGATGCTCATCACATTGTGAAAGCTAAAGTCGGAAATTATTGGTATTTAAGTGGTCATGAATGTGAAACTTCTCTAGAAATAATATTTTCATACATGGAGATCGAATATGTATTCATTATTCTGCTACTTTACATCACCCCGCATGGTATGAGACGAAGGTAACTAAGTACTTCTTGAATGAGATCGAACATCAAGTAATTAGTAAGTCGATCGAACAAGCAACAGAAATATTTGAGGAAAATCAAGACACGTTACAAGAAACCCAGATTTATGGGGCAGAATACTGGTGATTTAAAATCGAACGGGCAAGATCCCCGACTTAAGAAGTCGGGGATCTGACGAGACTACTATACAGCTTCGGGTTCTTTCATACTCTGGAGTAGTGCTGTGCGATCGGCATCAGATAAAATGCGATCGCCTGCTTGGGCGTTTAGGGCTGCTTGTTCTGGCGATTTTGCGCCGGGGATGGCGACAGGTTGCGCGGGATGGGAAATAACGTACTGGAGGGCGGTAGCTGCCATCGTGGTATCGGCTGGTAAGCTCGCGCTGAGTGCTTTGACTGCGGTGATATCCCGATCGAGTTTGGCTTGTTTGTCTGCATTCTTGTGCCATTTGCCGCGAATGGTGTCGGTGAAGACGGTATCGGCGGCATACTTACCAGAGAGCAAGCCTTGGGCGAGTGGCCCGCGCACGAGGACGGCAATGTTATGCTCGATGCAGTAGGGGAGAATTTTGGCTTCGGCTTTGGGGTTGAGCAGTGAGTAATCGAGTTCGACGATGCTACAGTTACCAGTCGCATTAAATTGCTTGATTACGTCAAATTTGTTGGTGGAGATGCCATAGGCGCGGAGATAGCCCTGTTGTTTGAGTCCCTCAAAGGCTTCGAGATAGACGCTCGGATCTTCGATATCGCCTTCATGACAGAGTACGGCATCCGCCCAATCAGTTTTCATCCGAAATAGTGAGGCTTGCAGACAGAGGCGGATGGTATCGACATTTTTGGGCAGTCCTTCATTGGTGCGTCGTCCCCAACTACCGATTTTAGTGACGATGTAGGTGCGATCGCGAATGCCCTGTAAAGCTTTGCCCAAGCGTTCTTCAGATAATCCTTGGGGGATGCCGTAAGCTTCGGCGGTATCGAACAGATTTACGCCATTATCGAAGGCACTGCGAACTGTGGCGAGCGCGGTATCTTCGTCAATTTCGCCCCATTGATTGCCGATATTCCAGGTACCCATGCCGATGGTAGAAACGTTCCAACCTGTGGTGCCAAATTTACGATATAACATTGATTTTTTCCTAGTAAATTATGAGTTCTAAATGCTTGAATTTTTATTACTGTCTAACAATTTTTTTTGAACCGCAGAGGCGCAGAGGACGCAGAGGAAATATAGAAAAAGCTCCTTTTGGGAAGAGAGTAAGTGAGTTTTGAGAATATCTTTCTTCTTCTCTGCTCTTTCTTCTTCTCTGCGCTCTCTGCGCCTCTGCGGTTCAAAACATCCATCTCACCAATCAAATAGTATTGCTATACAGTTGAGGCGAGAAATTCTGTTGCCAGATGTTCCGTGTAATTGAGGACTTCTAATTGAGACTCCAGGACATCTCCCTGCACAAACTTCATCACGCTAACACCGCAGTTAGATTGCCGCAGCGAGTGATAATCGGCAGGTGAGAGATTAAAAGCAGTGCTAATTAGAGATCGAATCGTGCCAGCATGACTGACGAGCATTATCGTTTCACCGCAATGACGCGGTAGTGTATCTTGCCAAAATTGCCGCGATCGAGCGTAGAGATCGCGGACGGGGTAAGATGGCTGCTGGGTACGCGGATCGACCATCACAAATCGATCGGGATGTTGCTTCCAACAGTGGTAATCATCGGCAAAATTTTCCCATACGTCCTGATGGTAAAGTCCGTGCCAAGCAGGTAGATCGATTTCCCTAAGTTGCCAATCGACGCGAATATTGACAGGATCGATCGAGGGACTCATCTGCGCTAATATTTCGCTAGCGGTTGCTTGTGCCCGCCTAAGCGAACTGACGTACATGGCATTAATTGCCAAACCACTCAAAAATTCACCCGTCTGCCGTGCTGTCTGGCGTCCGAATTCAGTCAGCACCGATTCATCGCTACTCCCTTGATACCTACCTTCGGCATTAAAGCTACTTTGCCCGTGACGCACCAAGATAACCCGTGTTTCCTGTGCTGTAAGTTTTTCCCGCTCGCATTCAAGCTTCCAAGACATGTTCTATTCCTTGTGGATCTAAATTATTTGCATCATTTTGAAGGCGATATAACTGGGCATAACGTCCAGCTTGCGCCATTAATTCGGGATGGGTGCCCCGCTCTAAAATTTCCCCTTTTTCGATGTAGAAGATGAGATCGAACCGTTCGACCGCCCGCAGGTTGTGCGAGATCAAAAATGTCGTACTGCCCTGTGTGAGGCGATTTAAAGCCTCATTGACGGCATGTTCGCTGGCTCCATCTAGTCCGGTCGTCGGTTCGTCGAGAATGACAATCGGCGAGTGGCGGATGGCGGCTCTAGCGATCGCGATCCGTTGGCGTTGTCCCCCCGATAAAGTACCGCCGCGTTCGCTGACGACCGTGTCGTAGCCTTGGGGCAAGTCCATAATAAAATCGTGGGCATTTGCCAGCCGCGCCGCATGTTCGACTTCGGCATCGGTGGCTCCCAAGCGTCCGTAGGTGATGTTTTCCCTAATGCTGACGGCGAATAAAACGCTATCTTGCATAACGACGCTAATCTGTTGGCGGAGTGAGTCTAATTTATAACTCCGAATATCTCTGCCATCGATGAGAATGCCGCCGTCAGTAGGATCGTAGAGTCGCAGCAGGAGGCTGGCGAGGGTGGATTTACCGCTCCCAGATGGCCCCACCAGGGCGATTTGTTGTCCGGGTTCGACCGCAAAATTCACCTGTTTCAAAATCTGCCGATTCGGATCGTAGCCGAAGGATACGTCTTGAAAGCTGACAGAACCATAGAAAGGGTGCGCCTTTGTCGCTCCAGGGAAGTCGCGAACGTGGGGTTCGTAATCGAGAATATCGATCGCGCGTTCTCCTGACGCGATCGCTTTGGCAATCTGCCCGATTTGTTTGCTAATCTGGCGCATCGGGTCGAATGCTGTCTTGAGATAGTTTACAAAAATTAACACATCACCAGGAGTGAGAGTTTTTTGCAAGACGAGTAGGGAACTGCGCCAAACCACAAATGCTAACACCAACGCCATCAGCACTTTAACTAACCCTTCCAAAAAAATCGCCAGTTTGAGCGATCTCACGCCTTCTTGGAGACTTTTGGTATTTTGGATCAGGAAATTTTGCTCCAACATATCGTGTAAGGACAGAGCCTGCACCACTCTAATCGCGCCGATGGTTTCGCTGGTAGTATCGGCGATCGCGCCTTCGGAGTTACGATGTTTGTTGGTTTCTTTGCGAATCTTACCGACGATATTGCTGGTAGTAATCGCAAATAGGGGAAAAATCGCGATCGAAATTAAAGCTAGTTCCCAATTGAGCCAGAACATCACCCCCATCATCCCGACGATCGTGACTACATTTGCCATAAATGGCAGTGCAGTTTTAATCGTCACCAACCGCAGTCGTTCGATATCGTAGGTAACTCGTGCAATCAAATCGCCACTTTTGAACCGTTGATGGAACGATAGCGATAGTCGCTGAATGTGACTGTATAAGTTGCTCCGCACTTCAGATAGCACCTGAATTGCCGCTAGTGCCATCCCATAAGTACTCAAATAAGCCGTCACGCTACGTAATGCGGCGATCGCGACGATCGATGCTGCTAGCAGCGCGAGTAACCACAGCGGCGACAATCCTCGTGCAAAACCCAAAATATCGGGATAGATATCTGTCTTGGAGAGCAGTACGCCGTCGAAAATGAATTTCAGCGGCCAAGGTTCGAGCAATCCGAGTGCGGTTTCCGCTAACAGTGCGAATAACGAGCTACCGATGAGCAGTTTCCGCTGGCGGATTTGCGGCCAAAATCTGGCTAGGATCCGCCAACTGCCGGGGATGATGCCTTTAAGTTCTTTCTCTCCTGTCTGAATCATTATTTTGGGTTATGGAGTGGTGCTTAGTCTGTAGTTGCTGGTGCTAAGGAACCCGGATCTGGGGGAGGCTGTCTTGATGCGCTAAACCGTCGGGAAACCCGACGAGCGCGCATCGCTTCCCCCAG